>NZ_JBNATX010000016.1:0-40458 GCF_049701115.1 Caldanaerobacter sp.
CCTTAGTTTAGTCGCTTTGCAACTCTGGAGCATTAACACAAAATGCCACTTAAATAAGAAGCACTTTATCAACAATCTGTAAGCTGAGGTTCTATTTAAAACCTCAGCTTTTTATCTTTTAAAAATCTTTTTAAGAAAGCTTCTTTTGCTTTATTTTCAAAGGTGTCTTCTAAAGGTTCAAGGTTGACTCTGCCATATTTTCTTGAGAGAGAAATCTTGAGAAGCATATCGGCAAATTCAGGATTTTTAGGGAGAAGAGGGCCGTGCAAGTATGTTCCATATACGTTTTTGTATACACACCCTTCTTTTTTGTCTTCGCCGTTATTGCCATGCCCTATGATTACGGTGCCAAGAGGATTGCAATTTCTCAAAAAAGTTTTTCCAGAATGGTTTTCAAAACCTACCAGAAAAGAGTTTTTTCCGAGAAAATTTGCTTTTACTATGATGTTTCCTATTAACCTCTTGTTGCCTGCCACGGTATAGGCATCTAATATTCCAATTCCTTCTATTTTATTTTCTTTGGAGATTTCATAGTATTCTCCTAAAAGCTGATATCCTCCACATATGGCTAAAAGAGTAAGGCCATCTTCTACCGCTTGTATCAGGTTTTTTTTCTTGTTTTTAAGGTCTTCACTAACTACTTTCTGGTCTTTATCAGCCCCTCCTCCAAGGAAAAGAAGGTCAATGTCTTTAAAATTTTCATCTGCTCCAACCTTTATTTCCCTTATCTCCACATCTATTTTT
Source organism: Caldanaerobacter sp. (assembly GCF_049701115.1). Taxonomy (NCBI): domain Bacteria; kingdom Bacillati; phylum Bacillota; class Clostridia; order Thermoanaerobacterales; family Thermoanaerobacteraceae; genus Caldanaerobacter; species Caldanaerobacter sp. The sequence continues at coordinate 745 of NZ_JBNATX010000016.1, forward strand.
CTCCATTCACATCTCTTTTTCAGCGCTATTATGTTTCCTCTGTCTCCGTACAGATTTAAAAGCTCTGGATACATATATCCAATGACAAGCTTCATCATAATGCCCCCTGAGATTTGAGATATTTGGTTAGTTCCTGCAAAGCGGTGTAATTGGGAAGTATTGCGATAATTTCTTTATCTGTCACATTGAAAATTTCCTTTACAGCTTCTTCAAGCGGTATAACTTTTATTTTTTTGCTGTCGAAACCTGCGTATTTTAACCTCAAAGCCACTTCTTCTCCCCTTAGCCCAGAAGCCACTGCGTAATTTACATTGGCTTTGGATAAAAATTCTTCTAAATTTGCGTCCCAGAGCCAGGAAACATCTCTTCCATCTGCGTAATTGTCATTTATTATTATTAAAAGATTTAGTGGTTTTTCAAACTGTAGGAGCATATTAAGAGTACTTTCAAGGCCTACAGGATTTTTTACGAGGTTTATTATAGCTTTTTTATCCTTCCATTGAATTTTTTGGAGACGACCTTCTATAGGGTTGTAGGTTTCTACAGCCCTTAAAATAACGGAATCTTCTAAACCCAGTAGAATCCCAGCGGATACTGCAGCGAGGAGGTTATACACATTGTATAGGCCTATAAGGCCACTTTTTACGGTGAAGTTTTTATTTTTGTAAGATATTTTGAATTTTATTCCATTTTCTTCGCTTAAAATTATACCACTGGCTTTAAAATCGGGATCAGGGCGTTTTTTACCGCACTTCGGGCAATAGTAATCTCCCAGGTGACCGTAATATATTTTTTTGTATTCATATTTTGTTCCACACACGGGACAAAATTTTTGTTCAAAAGAAAAAGATTTTATGCTTTCTACCTCTTCTTCGATTCCATAGTACATGACTTTTGACCTTAGGGTGTCACCAAGGGAAGAAGCAAAAGGGTCGTCTGCATTGAGAAGAACTATGGAGTCTTTTTGCAAGCGTGATAAAGCCTTTGCCACTTTGTCTACTATTAGGTCTATTTCGCCAAATCTGTCTAATTGGTCTCTGAAGAAATTTGTCACTATAACTATGTTTGGATTTATTTCGTCGACTAGTAATCCGAGATTAGCTTCATCTACCTCAAAAATCGCGGCGTCTTTTTTTAAATAACCCATAAGATTGCTGTTTTTTACAAGAGAAGTAGCTATTCCTGTTCTCATGTTTGCCCCTTCTTTATTATGAACGACTTTCATTCCCGAAAATGATAGAAGATGAGCTACAAGTCCAGAAGTAGTAGTTTTGCCATTAGTACCCGTAACTATTACTTTATTTTTTTCTAAGGAGGATAAAAGTTTTTTTATAATATCTTTATCTGTCATAAGAGCAATTTTGCCAGGAAGAGAGGTGCCTCCCTTTCCTGTTATCTTGCAGGATATATTGACTATTTTACCTATCGCTACTCCTAATCCCTTCACTTTTTCCCACCTTCAATATACTTTATTCCCAACTTTTACTTCCCTTTCTGGTTGAAGAAGAACGACGTTTCCTTCATCGTCGTCGACTCCTAATACCAAAACTTCTGAAAGAAAATCTGCTATTTTTTTAGGAGGGAAGTTTACTACGCACACAACTAAGCGGTTATATAAATCTTCCTTTTTATATAATTTTGTTATTTGAGCACTAGAGGTTTTTACGCCCAGGTCCCCAAAGTCTATTTTTAACTTGTAAGCGGGCTTTTTGGCTTTTGGGAAATCCTCTACTTCTATTATTCTTCCCACCCGTATGTCAAGTTTCAAAAAATCTTCATAGGTGGCCATTGAATTCACCTCAATTTAAGTATATTATAATATAGGCAGATTTGTTAAGTATATTATAGTATAGGGAATAATAAAAATAAACATTTCCCGGGAAATTTTCTTTCAATTGAGCAATTTAAAAAAGAATGATAAAATAAAACTGTTGGATAAATTTTTGGAGGGCATGGATATGGCAAAGGATGAAACTTATACTGCGAGTCAAATACAGATATTAGAAGGTTTAGAAGCTGTTAGAAAAAGACCAGGGATGTATATAGGCTCTACTGGAAGCAGAGGCTTACATCATCTGGTCTATGAAGTAGTTGACAACAGCATAGATGAGGCTTTAGCGGGCTACTGTAAAAATATAACTGTAATTATTCACAAAGATAATTCTATTACAGTGGAAGATGACGGTAGGGGAATTCCTACGGATATACATCCAAAAGTTGGGAAACCTGCGGTGGAAGTAGCTCTAACAATGCTTCACGCCGGAGGCAAGTTTAATAATGAAGCTTATAAGGTATCCGGTGGACTTCACGGAGTCGGTGTGTCAGTTGTAAATGCTTTATCAGAAAGGCTTGAAGTTAAAATAAAGCAGAGAGGTAAAATTTTTAGGCAGGTGTATGAAAGGGGAGTGCCAAAGACTCCTCTTGAGGTAATAGGAGAGACAGAAGAAACGGGAACCATTATTACTTTTAAGCCTGATAAGGAAATTTTTGATGAAATTGTATTTGATTATGATATACTCTCCCAGAGATTAAGAGAATTAGCTTTTTTAAACAAGGGAATAAACATAAGGCTTTTGGATGAAAGAGATGGAAAGGAAGAAGTTTTTAATTATGAGGGTGGGCTTGTAGCTTTTGTAAAGTATTTGAACAGGAACAAAGAGGTACTTCATGAAGAGCCTATATACATGGAAGCAAAAAACAGCGATTATGAAGTAGAAGTGTGCATGCAATACAATGATAGCTACAATGAGAACATATACAGTTTTGCCAACAATATAGACACGAAAGAAGGAGGAACGCATTTAATAGGTTTTAAAGCTGCTTTAACCAAAGTAATAAATGACTATGCCAAAAAATATGGGATGATAAAAGACGGGGAGAAGAACCTTCAGGGGGAGGATGTAAGAGAAGGACTAACCGCTATAATAAGTGTCAAGCTTAAAAACCCTCAGTTTGAGGGGCAGACGAAGACCAGATTAGGGAATCCCGAGATGAGGTCTATAGTTGAAAGTATTGTTACAGAAAAACTTTCGGCATATTTGGAGGAAAATCCTTCTGTAGCGCGTGTGATCGTAGAAAAAGCTTTGCAAGCAGCTAGAGCCAGAGAAGCAGCGAGAAAGGCAAGGGAGCTTACAAGAAGGAAATCTGCTCTTGAAAATACCACTTTGCCCGGAAAATTAGCAGATTGTTCGGAAAAGGATCCTGCAAAATGCGAGCTTTTTATTGTGGAGGGTGATTCAGCAGGAGGCTCTGCCAAGGCGGGAAGAAACAGCAGATTTCAAGCGATACTACCCTTAAGAGGTAAGATTTTGAATGTAGAAAAGGCTCGTTTGGATAAAATTTTTTCTAATGAAGAGATTCGGGCTATAATAACGGCTTTGGGAACAGGAATTGGAGAGGATTTTGATATAAGCAAATTGAGATATCATAAGGTGATAATCATGACAGATGCTGATGTAGACGGAAGCCATATAAGGACTCTTCTTCTCACGTTTTTCTTCAGATTCATGAGACCTCTTATTGAAAATGGGCATATATATATTGCTCAGCCTCCTCTTTACAAAATTACTAAAGGGAAAAAGGTGTACTATGCTTATTCGGACAGGGAACTGGAAAAAATCTTAAGTGAGATAGGTAGAGACAATATTGTAGTGCAGAGGTATAAGGGTTTGGGTGAAATGAATGCAGACCAGCTCTGGGAAACTACAATGGACCCAGAGAAAAGGACAATGCTTAAGGTAACTCTTGAGGATGCTATTGCTGCCGACGAGATATTCACCATCCTAATGGGGGATAAGGTTGAACCAAGAAGAGAATTTATAGAAAAATACGCTAAAACAGTAAGGAATTTGGATATATGAGAGGTGAAATAGATGAGCGAAGAGATGGAGAAGGTCATTCCAGTTGACATAGAAGATGAGATGAGAAATTCTTATATAGACTATGCGATGAGTGTTATTGTAGGAAGGGCTCTTCCTGATGTCAGAGATGGGTTAAAGCCCGTTCACAGAAGAATTCTTTATGCAATGAATGAGATGGGTCTGACGCCAGACAAGCCTTATAAAAAAAGTGTTGCGGTGGTTGGAGAAGTTTTAGGGAAATACCATCCTCACGGAGATGCAGCAGTATATGATACGCTTGTCAGACTTGCACAGGATTTTTCAATGAGAGAGGTTTTGGTAGATGGACATGGAAATTTTGGAAGCATAGACGGTGATCCTCCTGCTGCAATGAGATATACAGAAGCCAGACTTTCCCGAATTGCCCTTGAAATGCTCACAGATATAAATAAAGAGACCGTAGATTTTGTGCCAAACTTTGACGAAACATTAAAAGAACCAGTAGTGTTACCTTCCCGATTTCCAAACCTTTTAGTCAATGGTTCGCAGGGAATTGCAGTGGGAATGGCTACAAATATACCTCCCCACAATCTGGCAGAAGTTATAGATGGAATAGTTGCCTATATAGATAATCCATATATTACGATAGAAGAGCTCATGAAATATATAAAGGGACCTGATTTCCCGACAGGAGGAATAATTTTAGGAAGAGATGGCATAAAAGAAACGTATGAAACGGGAAGAGGCAAAATTGTAATAAGGGCAAAGGCTGAAATTGAAGAACACAAAGGGAAGACAAGGATTGTAATAACAGAAATTCCTTACATGGTTTTAAAGGCTAAGTTGATTGAAAAGATAGCCGAATTAGTTCATAACAAACAATTGGAAGGAATTGCTGATTTAAGAGACGAATCGGACAGAAATGGAATGAAGATAGTCATAGAGCTCAAAAGAGATGTCAATCCAAAAGTTGTTTTAAACAAGCTTTACCTGCACACCCAGATGCAACAGACCTTTGGAGCAATAATGTTAGCGTTAGTAGATGGAGAACCAAAAATACTGAATCTCAAGCAGATTATCGAAAAATATGTAGACCATCAAGCAGAAGTTGTAACAAGAAGAACGAGGTTTGATTTAAAAAAAGCGGAAGAAAGGGCGCATATTTTAGAAGGGCTAAAAATAGCTTTAGATCACATAGATGAGGTAATAAACATAATAAGGAGTTCTAAGACAGAAGCCATAGCTAAAGAAAATCTCGTGAAAAGGTTTGGACTTTCTGATAAACAAGCCCAAGCTATCGTTGATATGAGATTGGGAAGGTTGACAGGGCTTGAAAGGCAAAAAGTGGAAGATGAACTTAAAGAACTTACAGAAAAGATAAAAGAGCTCAGAGAGATTTTGGCTGATGAGAAAAAGGTTCTTGAGATAATCAAAAAAGAGCTTCTCGAAATTAAAGGTAAATATGCTTCTCCAAGAAGGACGGCAATAGTAGCAAAGGAAGAAGAATTGGACTTTGAAGATCTAGTTCAGCTGGAAGATGTGGTTGTGGCTATGACCCACTACGGGTATATAAAGAGAATGCCTCTTGATACTTATAAATCTCAGAAAAGAGGAGGAAAAGGGATTTTAGGAATATCTACAAGGGAAGATGACTTTGTAGAGGATATATTCATAACAACCACCCACGACAGATTGCTGTTTTTTACTAATAAAGGTAAAGTTTATAGTCTAAGGACAATAGATATTCCTGAAAGTGGAAGACAGGCAAAGGGTACCGCTATAGTCAATCTGATACAAATTTCTCAAGGAGAAAAGGTAACGGCTGTTATTCCTCTTAAAAAATCTGATGAAATAAAGTATGTACTCATGTGCACTAGAAGAGGAATAATAAAGAAAACTTCTATTGAGGAGTTCAAGTCTATTAAGAAAAATGGGATAATAGCAATTACATTAGAGGAAAATGATGAGCTAATAAACGTCAAACTGACAAATGGGGAGAGAGAGATAATACTGGGAACTCGTCAGGGGTATGCTATAAGATTTAGTGAAAAAGATATAAGGCCGATGGGTAGAGTTGCAAGGGGAGTCATCGCCATATCCTTAAGAGAAGGTGATGAAGTAGTAGAGATGGATTTAGTAGACCCTACTGGAGAGATTTTAACTGTTACAGAAAACGGATTTGGTAAAAGAACAGACGTAGAAGAGTATAGAATACAAGGCAGAGGAGGAAAAGGCATTATTGCTATGAAACTTAGCAAAAAGACGGGAAATCTAGTTTCTATAAGATGTGTTCATCCAGAGGATGAATTTATGATAATATCTGCCAATGGAATTCTGATAAGGATGAAGGTAAAAGATATATCAAAAATGCATAGAGATACTCAAGGAGTTACGTTGATGAAGTTGGAAGATGGAGATAGAGTGGTTTCTACTGCAAGGATCGAAGCCGAAGAATGAAAAGCCTCCTGAAAAATGAAGGTAAACTGTTTAAAAACAAAGAAGTGGCGTTTTGTGTATAAATTGCCACTTCTTTGTTTTTATAAACAAACCAACCTCCTGGAAAAGAGGGTTTTTTATTTTTACTATAAAAATAGGCAATTTTTTTGATATCTTTTTAAAATTTTTTAGTAAATGTAAACGATGGATTTTTGTAAATTTACAAATAATTTAGTTGACTAAAGTAAGATAGCCTGATAAAATAACAAGTAACTTTCATGAAAATTTACAGTTTCAAAATAGTAATGTTAAAAAGCGATGAAGGAGAGGGGTATGTGCTAAGGCTCAAGAGAGCCGGTGGTTGGTGCGAACCGGTGCCGAGGCACATATTGGATCGCTCTGGAGCTGTGTGGCTGAACGGTCCTTTAAGAAGGGCTCACTAGGCTACACCGGGCTTGCCCGTTACAGTTCAAGTTTGCAAAAACTTGGTGAGGCTATCGACCGTGAGGCGATAGCGAAGACAGGTGGTACCGCGTGGATGAAAAGTCCCCGCCCTGTTACAAAGGGCGGGGAAAAGTTTTTAAGGGGGGTGATGTTTTTTGCACATTATCTCAGTTCTAGTAAACAATCATCCAGGAGTTTTGTCAAGAGTTGTAGGACTTTTTTCGAGGAGAGGCTACAACATAGAAAGTCTTGCTGTTGGTACTACGGAAAGAGATGATGTATCAAGAATCACACTTACTGTTTTAGGAGATGAATACACTGTTACTCAAATCATCCGGCAGCTTAACAAACTAGTGGATGTGATAAAAGTTCAGAATATAGGAGTTAGGGATAACGTGGCAAGAGAACTTCTATTGGTAAAGGTAGGATATGATTCAAACAACAGAGACGACATAATGCACATTGTGGAGACTTTTAGGGGAAGAGTAATAGATATTTCTCTTGAATCTTTGATTATCGAAATGACAGGAGATCCAGAAAAGATAGAAGCTTTTTTAAATCTCATTAAAAAATTTGACGTAAAAGAAATGGTAAGGACAGGACTTATATCTTTGGAAAGGGGTAATAAAACACTAAAAGAATATGAGGGGGAACTGTAAGATGGCAAAGATGTACTATGACAAAGATGCTAATACAGAAGTTCTTAAGGGAAAGAAGATTGCAGTTATAGGTTTTGGAAGTCAGGGGCATGCGCATGCGTTAAATTTGAAAGATTCCGGTTTTGATGTAGTGGTAGGGCTTTATGAGGGGAGCAAGTCAAAAGAAAGAGCAGAAAAAGAGGGGCTCACTGTTTTGACTGTGGAGGAGGCAGCAGAAAAAGCGGACGTAATAATGATGCTCATACCAGATGAAAAACAGGCAAAAGTGTATAAAGAAAGCATAGAGAAAAACCTAAAAGAAGGTAAAGCCTTAGCCTTTGCTCACGGTTTTAACATTCATTTTAAGCAGATAGTCCCTCCTGAGAATGTAGATGTGTTTATGGTTGCTCCTAAGGGACCGGGACATTTGGTAAGAAGGATGTATCAGGAAGGAAAGGGAGTACCATGTCTTGTAGCAGTGCATCAAAATTACACAGGCAAGGCTTTTGAAATGGCTTTGGCTTATGCCAGAGGAATAGGAGGGACAAAGGCAGGTGTTATAGAGACAACTTTTAGGGAAGAAACGGAGACAGACCTATTTGGAGAACAGGCTGTACTTTGTGGAGGTTTGACTGAACTTATGAAAGCGGGATTTGAAACGCTTGTTGAAGCAGGATATCAGCCGGAGATCGCCTATTTCGAGTGTGTAAATGAGATGAAGCTAATAGTTGACCTTATATATGAAGGTGGATTTAGCTATATGAGATATTCAATTTCTGATACTGCAGAGTTTGGTGACTACATGACGGGCAGAAGGATAATAACAGAAGAGACGCGAAAGGAAATGAAGAAAGTTTTGGAAGAGATCCAAACAGGAAAGTTCGCGAAAGAATGGCTTCTGGAAAATCAGGTAGGAAGGCCTCAGTATAACGCTATAAAACAAAGAGAAGCGAACCACCTTATAGAAAAAGTTGGTAAAAATTTAAGAGAAATGATGCCTTGGCTTAACAAAAAATAAAGAGGGGGGAGATTTAAGATGGGAGTTAAAAGAGTGATGATTTTTGATACTACTTTAAGAGATGGTGAGCAGACTCCAGGTGTTAATTTCAATGCAAAAGATAAGTTTGAAATAGCATATCAGCTGACAAAATTAGGAGTAGATGTGATAGAAGCTGGATTTCCTGCGGCTTCTAATGGAGATTTTGAAGCCGTGAAAAACATTGCCGACCACATAAAAGGAGTTACAATAGCTGCAATGGGAAGAGCGGTAAAAGAAGACATTGACAGGGCTAGCAATGCCCTTAAAAATGCAGAGAAATCTCGCTTGCATGTTTTTATAGCTACCTCAGATATACACCTTCAGTATAAGTTGAAAATGACGAGGGATGAGGTTCTGAAAAAAGCAGTAGAAATGGTGAAGTATGCTAAAGGGAAATTTGATGAAATAGAATTTTCGGCCGAAGATGCTTCAAGAACTGATTGGGATTTTTTGGTCAAAGTTTTTAGTGAAGTTATAGATGCAGGAGCCCATATTATAAATGTGCCTGATACGGTAGGTTATGCTATGCCGAGGGAGTACGGAGAACTTATAAAATATATAAGAAACAATGTACCAAATATTGATGGTGTTGTAATAAGTGCCCACTGTCATAATGATTTAGGGCTTGCTGTAGCAAATTCCCTTTCTGCCATAGAAAATGGAGCAACTCAAGTGGAGGTTACCATAAATGGAATAGGAGAGCGAGCGGGAAATGCAGCGATGGAAGAAGTAATAATGGCTTTAAATACCAGGAAAGACTATTTCGGACTTATACACGGCATAAACACAAAAGAGATATACAACACTAGCAGGCTAGTCAGTGAATTAACGGGAATAAAACTCCAGCCGAACAAAGCCATAGTTGGTGCCAATGCTTTTAGGCATCAGTCGGGTATACATCAGCATGGGGTGATAAATAACAGGTTGACTTACGAAATAATGAAACCAGAGGACATAGGAATTGTTCCAGATACTTTTGCTTTAGGTAAACTTTCTGGGAGAAATGCTTTTGAGCTCAAAGTAAGGCAATTAGGCTATAATCTCTCACCAGGAGAAATAAACGAAGCCTTTAGAAGATTTAAAGATTTGGCAGATAGGAAAAAAGTGATAGTGGAAGAAGATATAAGGTTTGTAGTAGAAGAAACGTTAGAAGAATTCAGAAGCTTTAGGGAGGGAGAAGCTTGGGCTTGACTTTAACACAGAAGATTTTATCTGCAAAAGCCGGAAAAGAAGTAAAACCCGGTGAATTGATAGAGATAGACGTGGATATGGTGTTGGGTAATGATATCACAGCGCCTGTTGCAATAAAAGAGTTCGAAAAAATAGGGGTAGATAAAGTTTTTGACAACACAAGGATAGCTTTGGTGCCAGACCACTTTGTACCCAGCAAGGATATAAAATCAGCAGAACAGGTAAATATAATGAGAAAATTTGCCAAAAAATATAATATAGTTAATTTCTTTGAAGTAGGAAGGATGGGCATTGAGCATGCCCTCCTTCCAGAACAGGGCCTTGTTTTACCAGGTGATGTAGTGATAGGAGCTGATTCTCATACCTGTACTTACGGTGCTCTTACCTGTTTCGCCACAGGTGTAGGAAGTACCGATATGGCAGCTGCTATGGCGACAGGAAAAGCCTGGTTTAAGGTGCCGGAGGCAATAAAGTTTGTTTTAAAAGGGAATCTTGGCAAATGGGTGAGTGGAAAGGACGTGATACTCTATATCATTGGCAAGATTGGAGTTGACGGGGCTTTATATAAATCCATGGAATTTACAGGGAATATAAAGGCCTTGTCGATGGATGACAGGTTTACAATTGCAAATATGGCGATTGAAGCAGGAGCGAAGAATGGAATCTTTGATTTTGACGAGATTACAGAAGAATATGTTAGGGATAGGGCTAAGAGGGATTACAGGATTTTTGAAAGGGATGAAGATGCAGAATACAGTGAGATTATCGAGGTAAATCTCGAAGAAATAAGGCCTCAGGTAGCATTGCCTCACCTGCCAGAGAATACAGTGGATGTGGATGAGATAAACAAAAAAATAAAAGTGGATCAAGTGGTCATAGGCTCTTGTACAAACGGAAGGCTTTCTGACATGGAGATAGCATATAAAATATTGAAAGGGAAAAAGGTTCATCCAGATGTAAGGCTCATAATTTTCCCAGCTACTCAAGAGATTTACCTTGAGTGCGTAAAGAGAGGATATATTGAAGAATTTATAAAGGCGGGAGCAGCAGTTTCAACTCCTACGTGTGGACCCTGTCTTGGAGGACACATGGGAGTACTTGCTAAAGGAGAGAGAGCTATAGCCACAACTAATAGAAACTTTGTTGGAAGAATGGGGCATCCGGAGAGCGAAGTTTATCTCGCAAGTCCGGCAGTCGCAGCAGCTTCAGCAGTAGCTGGATACATTGTGAGTCCAGAGGAGGTGGAATAATGCAGGGTAAAGCCATAAAATATGGAGACAATATCGACACAGACGTAATAATACCTGCCAGATTTTTAAATACCTCCGATCCAAAAGAATTAGCCCAGCACTGCATGGAAGACTTGGATAAAGAGTTTAAAAATAAGGTAAGAGAAGGAGATATACTCGTTGTAGGAGAAAATTTTGGCTGCGGTTCCTCAAGGGAGCATGCTCCTATTGCCATTAAGGCTTCTGGAATTTCTTGTATAATTGCCAAGTCTTTTGCCAGAATTTTTTACAGAAATGCTATAAATATAGGCCTCCCCATACTGGAGTCCAAAGAAGCTGTGGAGGGCATTGAAGAAGGAGACATAATTTCTGTAGATGTAGATAGAGGAATAATCAGAAATGTCAGCAAGGGGACGGAATTTAGTGCACAGCCATTTCCAGAATTTATAAAAGAGATTATGAAGTATGGAGGTCTTATAAATTATGTAAGAGAGAAGGTGCGCTAGTGTACAAGGTCGCAATTTTGCCAGGAGATGGGATAGGTCCAGAAGTGATAAAAGAGGGTTTAAAAGTTTTAAAAGCGGTTGGCGAAAAGTACAACCTTAGGTTTGAGATAAAGGAATATCCTTTTGGAGGAGAGGCTATTGATAAGTATGGCGATCCTTATCCTGAGGAGACAAAGAACGGATGCCTTTCAAGTGATGCAGTTCTTTTAGGAGCCGTAGGGGGACCTAAATGGGATCGGTTGGAAGGAAATAAAAGGCCTGAAGCAGGACTTTTAGCGCTTAGAAAAAGTTTGAAGGTATATGCAAATTTGAGACCAGCAGTTTTGTATCCTTATTTAAAAAAGGCCTCCCCTTTGAAAGACGAACTTTTAGAGAAGGGTATAGATATACTTATTGTGAGAGAGCTTACAGGAGGAATCTACTTTGGACCAAAGGGTATTGAACCTATAGATTCAGGGTTTAGGGCTTATGATATGGAAGTTTATGAAACGCATGAGATAGAGAGAATCGCGGTTATTGCTTTTGAAGCGGCTTTAAAGAGAAAAAGAAAAGTTACTTCTGTTGACAAGGCGAATGTACTGGAATCTTCAAGACTTTGGAGAAAGACCGTAGAAGAAGTTGCTAAGAGATATCCTGAAGTAGAGCTTGAGCACATGTACGTGGATAATTGTGCTATGCAACTTGTAAAAAATCCCACTCAGTTTGATGTGATTCTCACCAATAACATGTTTGGCGATATTCTAAGCGATGAGGCTGCGCAAATAGTAGGTTCTATTGGAATGCTCCCTTCTGCTAGCTTGAGGGGAGATAAAGTGGGACTTTATGAGCCAATACACGGGTCTGCTCCTGACATTGCAGGAAAAAAAATAGCAAATCCTCTTGCTACAATTTTATCCGTTGCTATGATGCTTCAGTATTCTTTTGGTGAGGAAGAGGCTGCACAAGATATAAGGAAGGCGGTGGAAAGAGCTTTAGAGGAAGGTTTTAGAACAGCGGATTTGGGTGAGGGGATAGTGCTCTCTACGGAAGAGATGGGTGATAAAATTGTCGAGTATGTAAAGGGGTGATATTTTGCGAAGCGACGCAATAAAAAAAGGGGTAGAAAGAGCGCCCCATAGGTCCTTGCTTTATGCTCTAGGTCTTACTGATGAAGAACTAAAAATGCCTATAATAGGGGTTGCCAATTCAAAAAATGAAATAATTCCAGGGCATATTCACCTTGATAAAATAGCAGAAGCGGTGAAAGCAGGTATAAGAATGGCAGGAGGGACACCAATTGAATTTTCTACCATTGGAGTGTGTGATGGCATTGCCATGGGTCATGGAGGGATGAAGTATTCTTTAGGAAGTAGAGAGGTAATTGCTGACAGTATAGAGATAATGGCAATGGCTCATGGCTTTGATGGAATTGTACTCATACCCAATTGTGACAAGATAGTACCAGGCATGCTTATGGCGGCGGCAAGGCTTGATATTCCAGCGATTGTAGTAAGCGGCGGCCCCATGCTGGCAGGTATTTGTGATGGCACAACTTGTGATTTGAGCACAGTTTTTGAGGCGGTAGGAGCATTAAAGGCTGGCAAGATAACAGAAGAGGAACTTTACAGTATAGAAAGAAATGCCTGTCCTACTTGCGGGTCCTGTTCAGGAATGTTTACAGCAAATACAATGAACTGCCTTACAGAAGCTTTAGGTTTGGGTCTTCCCGGCAATGGTACAATACCGGCCGTGTATTCAGATAGGATAAGGCTTGCAAAGGAAGCCGGGATGAAAATAGTAGAGCTTGTTGAAAGAAACATAACTCCTTCACAGATACTCACAAAAGAAGCGTTTGTAAATGCTTTTAGTCTGGATATGGCATTAGGAGGGTCTACTAATACGGTCCTTCACCTAAAAGCCATAGCTCATGAGGCAGGAGTAGATATTCCTTTAGAAGAGATAAATGAGATTAGCGATAGGGTTCCAAACCTTTGCAAGTTAAGTCCTGCAGGGAAATACCACATAGAAGACCTTCACTTTGCAGGTGGAGTTTCTGCTGTGCTAAAAGAGCTTTCAAAAGCAGGCCTTTTACACCTTGATGCTTTGACAGTGACAGGTCAGACTCTTGGAGAAAACATAAAAGATGCAAAGGTTAAAAATAGAGATGTTATAAGACCCGTAGAAGATCCGTATAGTAAGACGGGTGGAATAGCTATATTATTTGGCAATATAGCTAGGGAAGGGGCTGTTGTGAAAGCTTCTGCTGTCTCACCAGAGATGTTAAGACATGAGGGACCTGCCAGGGTTTTTGACTCGGAAGAAGAGGCTATTGAAGCAATATACGGCGGAAAGATACAAAAAGGAGACGTTGTGGTTATAAGATACGAAGGACCTAAAGGTGGGCCGGGCATGAGAGAAATGCTTAGCCCTACATCTGCCCTTGCAGGTATGGGTCTTGATAAAGATGTTGCTTTAATAACGGATGGAAGGTTTTCAGGAGCGACAAGGGGAGCTTCTATAGGACATGTTTCTCCTGAGGCAATGGAGGGAGGAGAGATTGCCATAATTCAGAATGGAGACATTATTGAAATTGACATTCCGGCGAGGAAGATAAATGTCAAATTGAGTGATGAGGAAATAAAGGAAAGGATGGCAAATTGGAAGAGGCCAGAACCAAAGATAAAGAAGGGCTATATGGCGAGGTATGCAAGAGAGGTAACTTCGGGGAGTAAAGGAGCGGTATTTGGGGAGGGAGGAGTATGAAGCTAAAAGGATCTCAAGTTGTGATAGAAGTTTTAAAGGAGATGGGGGTTGACACTGTATTTGGAATCCCTGGAGGCGCAGTTATTCCAATTTATGATGCGTTGTATGATTCTGATATAAGGCATATTCTGGCGACACACGAGCAAATGGCTGCTCATATGGCAGATGGGTATGCTAGGGCTACCGGAAAAGTTGGAGTGTGCATTGCAACTTCAGGGCCAGGAGCTACTAATTTAGTTACAGGGATTGCCAATGCTTATATGGATTCTGTTCCGGTTGTCGCTATAACCGGCCAGGTTCCAACTTACCTGATAGGAAAGGACGCATTTCAGGAGGTAGACATTACAGGCATCACAATGCCCATTACAAAGCACAATTTTGTGGTAAAATCTCCTGAAAAGCTGGCAGATACTTTAAGGGAGGCATTTGCAATTGCAAAAAGCGGAAGGCCAGGGCCTGTTTTGGTGGACATTCCAAAGGATATACAAAATGCAGAAATAGAGTATGAAAGAAAGGGAGCAATAGAATACAAAAATGGGATAAAAGAAATTATTTCTGAAGAGAGCTTGTCAAAGGCGGTGGAGTTGATTTTAGAAAGCAAGAAGCCTGTTATCTTTGCAGGCGGGGGAGTGATATGGGGAGAAGCCTGTGGGGAACTTTTGGAATTTGCTGAAAAGACGAATATCCCTGTTGCAACTTCTCTGATGGGGTTAGGTTGTTTTCCAGAAGACCATCCTTTGTCTTTGGGACTTATAGGAATGCACGGAAGCAGATTTGCAAACTTAGCTGTATACCATTCAGACCTTGTAATAGCTATAGGAACGAGATTTAGCGATAGAGTGGCAGGAAAGGCAGGAGGCCTTGCACCGAGAGCAAAATTTATACACATTGATATAGATGCGGCAGAAATAGGGAAAAATGTTGAAGTGGATGTAGGAATAGTTGGGAGAATAAAAGGGGTTTTGAAGCTCCTCATTGATAGGACCTCGCACATGGATAGAAGAGAGTGGATAAGGGAGATCGGAGAATTAAGAGAAAAGCATGGATTGAGGTATAAAAAAGACGATTTTTTGAGGCCTCAATGGATTGTGGAAAAAATTCAGGAAATTGCAAATGGCGACCTAATTATAGCAACGGAAGTGGGGCAAAATCAGATGTGGGCGGCACAATTTTTTAAATTTAAGGAGCCCAGAACCTTTGTGACATCAGGGGGATTAGGAGCAATGGGGTTTGGGCTTCCAGCTTCAATAGGTGCGCAGGTAGGAAGACCAGATAGAAGAGTAGTGAATATTGCAGGAGATGGAAGCCTCAGGATGAATATACATGCTTTAGAGACAGCAGCTTTTTACAACATTCCTGTGATAATCGTCCTTCTTAATAATCAGTCCCTTGGAATGGTTAGACAGTGGCAGCATCTTTTCAATGAAAAAAGATACTCTCATACAGATTTGAATCCACACCTTAATTTTGCAAAAATAGCTACAGATTTTGGTGTTGAGGGGATAAGAGTTACCACGAAAGAAGAGTTTGAAGAAAGTTTTAGAAAGGCTTACAGCGAAAAGAGACCTTTTATGATAGAGTGCATTATAGATAAAGATGAGATGGTGCTTCCTTTTATTCCTGCCGGTGGTACTGTCGAAGATACCATTGCATAATAAAAAGAAAGGGTTTATGCCCTTTCTTTTTATTTCCAAGGAGGAATTATTTCGGCTCTTTGCAAGGCTTTGAATATTACTACGAAAACAGGTCCCATTATAAGTCCTATGAACCCAAAAAGCTTAGCGCCTATGAACATTGATAGAAGGATGACGAGAGGATGAAGTCCAATTGTCACCCCTAGAATTTTTGGTTCTACCATTTGTCTTACCACCGTTATTACTCCATAGAGTATCAAAAGATAAATTCCTAAAAGATAATTTTTTGTCAGTATGTGATACAAAGCCCAAGGAATTAACACAAAACCCGAACCTAAAGCGGGCAAAAGATCTGCGACACTAATCAAAAGGCCTAGAAGAATATAATATTTTATTCCAATTATTGCGAGGCCTATTGATGCTTCAAGAAAGTTTATAAAAAGTACTATTAGGGTGGCTTTTAGATAACCAAAAGCCGTTTTCCAAAGGTCTACTTGAATGTTCTTTGCGTGTTCAGACCAATGGGGAGGAAATTGTCTTTTTATAAAGTCTAATATAAGGTATTTATCCTTGCTCATAAAAAAAGCAGATACAAGCGATATCAAGGTCATAAAGAAGAAATTTGGTAGTTTTGTTGCAAGTGCTATTAACCACCCAGCTATATTTTTAGCAAAATTAGAAAGATAATCTACAATAGTTTGAATTTCACCTTCCACAAAGGAAGTGATGTTTGGTGGCAAAGTTATGTAATAGCTTTTTACCTTTTCTATAAGATTGTTGACATAAGTATTAAGAGAAGGTGTGAAAGCGGGAGCCATTTCTGCTAGGCTGTTAAATTCGTATATAAGCTGGTATATACCCAAGACAATTGCATATGTGATTAAAGCCACTAATAAAAGAAGAAGAAAAAATGAGGCCAAACCGCGAGGAACTCGGAGTTTTTTTTCTAAGAAATTTACTCCGGGATCTATTATAACCGCAAAAATGAGTGCTACTACAAAGGGCATTAAAAATGGAATCAATTTAAATATGATGATGTAAAAGATTAAAAAGACGGATATTACTATAAAAATTTGCCTTATTATACTTCCATATTTTGCAAAAAAATTCTCCACGATGTTTCCCTCCTCACACTTATTATAATATTCGGAAATTGAAAAGTCTACTTAACAAAAAAACCGCCAGAAAATTTTAAAGGGCGGTTTTTATTTTTGCTATTTCTTTTGACTTTTGTACAAGCTCACTTCTTGTTATAATTCCCTTTTCTACTAATAAATCTATAAGGGAAATTAATGCCAGCAAATTTTTATATTCTGTGTCTTTTATTTCAGCTAAAGTGATAAGATATTCAATTTCTTTCATTTTTATCTCTCCTTTATTTTGTCCTGATTTTATTATTGACAAATATTAGCAAAATATACAGTGAGGTTAGAATTTATTTGTAATTTATGTTATAATATCATTGTACTTTCGAGTGAGGAGAGTAAGTATGAGGAAAAATACAGGGAAAGAGATATTGAGCTGGATTTTTACTATACTTCTTGCCTTTGTAATTGCGCTTTTCATAAGGACCTATATATTTGAGCTTGTAGATGTCCCTACGGGTTCAATGATGGACACAATACACATAAACGACAAATTCATTGTAAACAAATTTATATACAGATTTGAACCTGTAAAAAGAGGAGATATAGTGGTATTTCGTTTTCCAGATAATCCGAAGATTAATTTCGTAAAAAGAGTAATAGGAATAGGAGGAGATGTAATAGAAATAAAAGATGGGAAATTAATAAGAAACGGAAAGGTTGTAAATGAGCCTTATGTAAAAGAACCTATGAAAGGAAATTTTGGCCCCTATGTGGTGCCTCCAGGTCACTATTTTATGTTGGGAGACAATCGGAATGAGTCTATGGACAGTCGATTCTGGCAGCACAAATACGTATCAAAAGATCAGATTTTGGGTAAAGTAGTATTTAGAATATGGCCTCCCAGCAGAATTGGATGCATGGAAGGAAAATGAGGGTTGAAAATACTTTGATAAAGTAGTATAATAATTTAAAAAAAGTGAATAGCTTTAAGCGATGAAGGGACGAGTAGTAAGTAAAGACTTTTAAGAGAGCTGGTGGGTGGTGCGAACCAGTAAGTTTTACTTATGAAGTCCATCCCGGAGCTAGGGTGTAATGACCTTCGGGCGACCGTTAAATCATGTGGAGGGCCCAATTTTTGGGCCGAAAGAGGGTGGCAACACGGGATTCCCGTCCCTTTGTGGGACGGGAATTATTTTTAGAAAGGAGGAGGGGTGTAAGTGCTTGACATAAAATTTATAAGGAGCAATCCAGATGTAGTCAGAAGGGCTATAGAATTAAAAGGAGAAAAAGCGGATTTGGATAGGCTACTTTCATTGGATGAGAAAAGAAGAGAAATGTTGGTGGAGTTGGAAGCATTAAAAAATAAGCGGAATACAGAATCGGACAATATTGCCCGTTTAAAAAGAGAAGGTAAAGATGCGTCAGCATTGATTGCTGAAATGAAACAACTTTCAGATAAGATAAAAGACATGGAACAGGAATTGAGGGAGATAGAAGAGGAAATCGAGAGGATCCTCTGGACGATTCCCAATATTCCTCATGAGAGCGTTCCTATAGGAGAGAGCGATGAAGACAATGTAGAAGTTAGAAGGTGGGGAGAACCTAGAAAATTTGAGTTTGAACCTAAACCCCATTGGGAGATAGGCGAAGCTTTAGGAATACTGGATTTTGAGGCGGCTTCTAGGGTTACAGGGTCTCGTTTTGTCTTCTATAAAGGGCTAGGAGCAAGGCTTGAAAGGGCCTTGATAAACTTTATGCTGGACCTCCACATAGAAAAGCACGGGTATAAAGAAGTCTTTCCGCCATTCCTTGTACATAGAAGAAGCATGTTTGGCACGGGTCAGCTTCCAAAATTTGAAGAAGATGCCTTCAAAGTAGAAGGAACAGACTATTTCCTGATTCCAACTGCAGAAGTTCCTGTGACTAATCTTTACAGAGAGACTATAATAGATGGGGAGAAACTTCCTATATACCACTGCGCTTACAGTGCTTGCTTTAGGCAAGAAGCTGGAGCTGCAGGAAGAGATACCAGAGGGCTTATAAGACAGCATCAATTTGACAAAGTAGAACTGGTAAAATTTACTGAACCGGACAAATCCTACGAGGAATTAGAAAAAATGACTAAAGATGCAGAAGAGGTTTTGCAGGCTCTTGGTCTTCCTTACAGAGTAGTTGCTATATGTACAGGGGATCTGGGATTTACTGCATCTAAGAAATACGACATAGAAGTTTGGATGCCGAGTTATGGAAGATATGTAGAAATATCTTCTTGCAGCAATTGCGAGGATTTTCAAGCCAGAAGAGCTAACATAAGGTATAGGCCAAAAGGTGGAGGTAAACTACAATATGTTCACACTTTAAATGGTTCTGGAGTGGCAGTTGGGAGGACTTTTGCAGCAATTTTAGAAAACTATCAGCAGGAAGATGGGTCTGTAGTTGTGCCTGAAGTATTGAGGCCATATATGAAAGTAGACGTTATAAGAAAAGAAGAATAATTTTACAATATTTTACTGGTAGATAATATTGACAATAAGGCTGGGTTGTGATATACTTTATATCGTCCCAGCTGGGAGAGGTGTCCGAGTGGTTTAAGGAGCTGGTCTTGAAAACCAGTGACCCCGCAAGGGGCCGTGGGTTCGAATCCCACCCTCTCCGCCAGAAAGTTTTCGCGGAGAAGTACCCAAGTGGTGAAGGGGCGGTCCTGCTAAGACTGTAGGTCGGGGAAAAACCCCGGCGCGTGGGTTCGAATCCCACCTTCTCCGCCATTTATTTAAGAAAATAAAAGCTGTGAAGAGCTTCTTCACAGCTTTTTGTCTTTATTTTGATTTATCTTTACCAAGTATGACAGTTACATCTACATTTGAATCCGGAGTAATATCTTTTTCTACATGGACTATAGAAAGAGCATTTGCCACTCTTTTTGCTTTCTCTTCATCGCTTCTAGCATATACGCGGGAGGTGGAGAAAGTAGTCCCTGTTATATTTCCTATCCTTACTACATCAAAACCTTGTTTTCTAAGCATATCAGCATATTTAGAAGCAAGGCCAGGCGTATTTGTTCCATTTAAGACTTCGACTTTTATAGTCTTGTTTTTTTCTATTTCGGAAGAGTCAAAAGAAAAAATAGTTTTATCCCCCAAAAATTCTGCTACAACTTCAGGGATTTTTGTATTATCTGGAAAGAAATAACTTACCCCATCTTTATAATCCGGTTCCCCGGGCAGGGTAAAAGACCTTATGGAAGAAGGCCTGTCCTTTACGAATTGATAAGCGTACTGAGCAATTTCTGTTGCTGTGAGGTCGGTTTTCAAATGTTTGCTTACAGCTATAGCTAAAGAAGGAAGTTTTGGCAGGGTAGAAGGCTGTGTTAATTTTTTAAACAGAGCTTCTAAAAATTGGTGCTGAGCCTTTATTCTTCCCAAATCACCATCAATGTAACCATGTCTATACCTTACAAATTGTATTGCTTTTTCACCATCCAGTACCTGACGACCCTTTTTTAAATTGATGTGAAGAGGGGGATTAGAACTGTTGTCATCGTATTTCATGTCAAAAGGGATATCTACTTCTACGCCACCTATTAAATCTATCACTTTTTTGAAACCTTCGTAGTCTAAAGTAATATAGTGGTCTATGTTTATGCCAAGGAGATTTTCTACCGCTTTCTTTGTGCCGTTGATCCCTTCTTCCGCAAAGGCTGCATTTATTTTTTTATCTCCGGGAGAATTATAACCGGGCCGTGGGTAGTAGGTATCCCGTGGAATAGATATTATACTTATAGTTTTATTTTTGGGATTGTAATTGGCCACAAAAAGAGTATCACTCAAATTGTTTTCATCACTGCCAACGACCAGTATGTTCTTAGGAGAAGAATCTTCATCTTTTTTTTCTGTTGGATTGGAAGAGGATATTAAGTTATTTTCTTGGGCAGTAGGTACGTGAATATTTTTATAAAATATGTAAACGCCTATTCCGACAGAAAGTACTATTCCTAAAAGTACTATGCCCATTATTTTTGCTATTTTCTTCATTTTCTTGCCTCCCAGTGATTGTTATATCACTTACATCATATCCTAATTATATAACACTACAGTCTAATAATGTCAATTAATACAATGTTACAAATTCTTAAATTTTTATTAATTTCGCAAAGTATTTCCTTATCGGTGATGTATAAAAGTATGCTATAATTATAAAAGAGACTATTAAAAGGGGTGCTAGATTTGAAAAAGCCTAATATAAAGCTTTTACTGATGGCTTTTTTAATTTTATTGGTTATTTCTGTAGGAAAAGAAATAATAAACTTTATAGTCGACTTGCAATGGTTTTCAGATCTTAACTATCTCTCTGTATATTTTAGGAAATTTTTAGCCCAGCTAGAACTGGGCATACCCATTTTTCTAGTCACTTTTGTTTTCTTGTATTTTTACTCAGTGAAAGTGGTTAATGATTATATAAATTTTGCTCAGGATATTGTGGTGAAAAGAAGTGCAGGTAAGTATAAAAGAATAGGTGTTTACACCTCTCTTTTTGTAAGTTTTTTCGTAAGTTTGTATGCGGCTTTGAGTTGGTGGAATGACTGGCTTTTCTTTAAAAATGCTGTAAGCTATGACTATTCTGACCCTATTTTTAAAAAAGATATCAGTTTTTATGTGTTTAAATTGCCTTTTATTTATGACATTTACCATCTTCTAATAGCCATTTTAACTCTAGTGATATCTGTTACTATTATAGCTTATGTTCTTATGTACCTTTCAGATAAAACCAGATTTTATGAAATATCTGAAATAGATGGAAATCTGTTTAAAGCAATATACAATAAAGAGATTTTGGAAAAAGCTTTTAAAGAAATAGCTCCTCTTGCCGCCATATTTTTCTTGTTTTTAGCGGTTGGATATTATTTTGCTAGATTTCAGGTTTTGTATTCTACAAAAGGGAGAGTCTTCGGAGCAACGTACATAGATGTTCACGTGGTTTTACCTTTTTATTACATCCTATCTGCCGTTTCTATTGTAGTAGCTTTTTTAGTATTTGTATTTTTGATGAAGAAAAATTTAAAATATGCCATAATTTCTGTCCTTTTATTGCCACTATTTTCTCTTATAATGGCTTTAACAGAAACAGCGGTTCAAAATTTGATAGTATCTCCTAATGAGCTTGACAAAGAAAGTAGGTATATAAATTACAACATAGAATACACTCGGAAAGGTTTTGCGCTTGATAAAATAGAAGAAAAAAATTATCCTTCAAAAGAGGATTTAAATTGGGAAGTTTTACAGAAAAATCGAGCTACCATAGATAATATAATGATAAATGACTATCGTCCTGTAAAACAGGCTTATAATCAATTGCAAGCGTTAAGGCTCTATTATAAATTTAATGATATAGACATAGACAGATATACAACAAATGGTAAATATAAGCAAGTTTTTATAGCTGCTCGGGAAATAGATAAAGAAAATTTATCTTCTCAAGCTAAAACTTGGATAAACTTACACCTCAAGTACACCCACGGTTATGGAATAGTTATGTCTCTAGTAAATGATGTTACTTCTACAGGGCTTCCTGAAATGATAGTAAAAGATATTCCGCCGACTACTTCCACCGATATAAAAATAGAGACTCCTCAAATTTACTTTGGAGAACTCACTAATGACTATGTTATTGTAAACACTAAGACAGGCGAGTTTGATTATCCCTCTGGAGATAAAAATATACAGACGAATTATAATGGCACGACAGGTATTCAAATGACATTTCCCAATAGGATTCTTTTTGCTCTTTATGAAAAGGAGCCGAGGATCCTTCTTTCTGCTGACATAACAAAAGATAGCAAGATTTTGATTCACTGCAACATACTTGAAAGGGCAAAAAAGATAGCTCCTTTTCTTCTGTATGATGATGATCCATATATAGTAGTGAGCGATGGCAAGCTCTACTGGATAATAGATGCTTACACTTATTCTGCAAATTTCCCTTATTCACAACCTTATAGTAATATAGGAATTAATTATATTAGAAATTCTGTAAAAGTTGTAGTAGATGCTTATAACGGAGAAGTGGATTTTTATATCGCAGATGAAAAAGATCCCCTCATCCAGGCATATAGAAAGATTTTTACCGGTCTTTTTAAAGACATTGAAAAAATGCCGGCAGGACTCCGACAGCATATAAGATACCCACAATTTTTATTTGATATACAAACAGAAGTTTATAAGACTTACCATATGACAGATCCTCAGGTTTTTTACAATAAAGAAGATGCGTGGGACATTGCAAAAGAGAAGTTTGACAACGAAGTTCAGTATCAGGAATCCCAGTACATGATAATGAAACTGCCAGGAGAGCAAAAAGAAGAGTTTATACTGATGATACCTTATACTCCTTCAACTAAGGCTAACATGGTAGCTTGGATGGCTGCAAGGATGGATAATGACAATTATGGCAAACTGGTGGTATATAAGTTCCCCAAGAACACAATTGTGTACGGACCTTTACAAATAGAAAACATGATAGATCAAGACCCTAGTATTTCAAAAGAGCTAAGCCTATGGAACCAACAAGGTTCTACTGTAAGCAGGGGGAATTTGCTGGTAATCCCGATAGACGATTCTGTGCTTTATGTAGAGCCTCTTTATATACAATCACAAAATCAAAATGCTCTGCCTGAAGTAAAGAGAGTTATTGTAGCGTACAAGGACCAGATAGCCATGGAACCTACTTTAGAAGAATCTCTTAAGAAACTATTTTTGGGGAATGCCGCAGCTTCTGAAATTATTGAACAAACTCAAGGAAGGGGAAAGGGTTCAGTAGAAGAACAAGGAGAATTAATAATAAAAGCCCATGATACCTATGAAAAAGCCATGGAAGCAGTGAAAAAGGGAGATTGGGCTTCTTTTGGAAAGTACATGGAGGAACTCAAAGAGATTTTAAAACTTCTTAGAGAAGGAGTAAAAGATTAAAAAGATTGAAAACTAAAGTGAAATGTGCTATTATATTGATAGTAAAAATGATTGCGCCCGTAGCTCAATTGGATAGAGCGCCTGACTACGGATCAGAAGGCTGGGGGTTCGAGTCCCTCCGGGCGCACCAGTAAAATCAATGCTTTCATATTGATGCGATTTCAATGCAATTTTAGTTTCTAATTTTGTGGAGGACAAAAGTATAATTTTCTTTTCTTGGTAAAGGGGAGTAACTCTAAATCAATCAGTCGTCATGACGGCTTTTGCCCGGCTGATTGAGCAGATAATGCGAGTGAGACCTTTACTTTGTAGAATACTACAAAGTAAAGGTCTTTTTCATTTTGCAAAATTTCTGTAAGGAGGAGTGCTAATGAAAAAGTATTGGAATATGTCAATAGAAGAAATAAAAAAAGAATTAGAAACTGATGATGTGTATGGGTTGACGCAAGAGCAAGTCAATGAGAGATTGTTAAAACACGGCAAGAACATTTTGAGAGAAAAGCAAAGAAAATCTGTATTCTCTTTATTTATTGAACAGTTTAAAGATTATATGGTCCTGATCCTTATAGTTGCGTCGATTATATCTTTCTTTCTTGGGGAGACGACGGATGCGAGTATAATATTAGCTATTGTGATTTTAAATGCGTTGTTGGGAACGGTTCAGGAAAATAAAGCTGAGAAATCGCTTGAAGCTCTTAAGAAATTGTCTCAGCCCCTTGCAAAAGTAATAAGAGATGGAAAAGTAAGAGAGGTTGAAGCATCATCTCTTGTAGTAGGAGATGTAGTGTTAATAGAGGCAGGGAATATCATACCTGCAGATGGGAGACTGGTAGAGGCTAAAAATCTTAAAGTAGATGAATCAATATTGACTGGTGAGTCAGTACCTGTTGAAAAAGTTGATACAGTAATAGAAAAAGAGGATATACCTTTGGGTGACAGGTTTAATTTAGTTTACATGGGAACTACTGTTACTTACGGTAGAGGAAAATTTATTGTGACCGCTACGGGCATGGATACCGAAATGGGGAAAGTAGCCAGGTTAATAGAAAATGAAAGAGACGTTAAAACACCTCTTCAAATAAAGCTGGAAGAATTGGGTAAATATTTGGGGACAGCTGCCCTCATTATAAGTGGGATAATGTTTGGAGTAGGAGTGCTTCAAAAAAGGCCAATATTTGACATGTTTATGACGGCTGTTAGTCTTGCTGTTGCTGCGATTCCTGAGGGGCTTCCTGCCATTATAACTATTACCCTTGCTCTTGGTGTGCAGAAAATGAGCAAGAAAAATGCGATAATAAGAAAACTTCCGGCTGTAGAAACGCTTGGCAGTACAAGTGTTATTTGTTCTGACAAAACAGGAACCCTTACACAAAATAAGATGAGTGTTGTGAAGTTTTATGTTAATGATAAAAAAGTGAATGTTCAAAAAGATGAATTAAAACAAGAAGATTATTTCCTTTTAAAGAATGCTGCATTATGTACTGATGCTTTTATAGATGAGGAAGGAAAAGGAATTGGCGATCCTACGGAAGTTGCGATTGTTGCTGCGTTAAATGATTTGGTAGGCTTAAAAAAAGCCGATATAGAAAAAGAATTTCCAAGAGTTGCAGAAATACCTTTTGATTCGGATAGAAAAATGATGTCAACAATACATACAGTGGATAAAGAAGGTTTTAGATTAATTACCAAGGGAGCGCCTGATAATATCATAAAAAGGTGTAAATATATTTTGAAAGAAAATAAGATTTTACCCTTTGATGAAGTAGAAAAAAATAAACTAAGTTCTATCAACGAAGAAATGGGAAGAGAGGCTTTAAGAGTTATTGCAGTTGCGTATAAAGATATAAAAGAAATACCTGAAAATTTGAGTAGCGATGAAATGGAAAGAGATTTGATATTTATAGGGCTTATAGGTATGATAGATCCACCGCGAAGTGAAGCAAAACATTCAGTTGAGATATGCAAAAAAGCAGGAATAAAACCTGTTATGATAACAGGTGACCATAAGATAACGGCTTCTGTGATAGCGAGAGAACTTGGAATTCTTGAGGATAATGATGAAGCAGTAACAGGTGAAGACCTTGACAGAATTTCTGATGACGAGTTGGCAGAAAGGATAAAAAGAATATCTGTTTTTGCAAGGGTATCTCCTGAGCACAAAATGAGAATTGTAAAAGCGTGGCAAAAAAAAGGTGCTGTTGTGGCAATGACAGGTGATGGTGTGAATGACGCACCTGCCCTCAAACAAGCAGATATCGGAGTCGCAATGGGTATAACTGGTACTGATGTTGCAAAAGAAGCAGCAGATATGGTTTTAGCGGATGACAATTTTGCGACAATCGTTGCAGCAGTAGAAGAGGGTAGAACTATATTTGCAAATATAAAGAAAGCTATTCACTATTTATTAAGTTGCAATTTCGGTGAAATAGTTGCGCTCTTTATCGCTACAATACTAGGAATGCCAATGCCTTTAAAGCCTGTTCATATACTGTGGGTAAATCTTATAACTGATAGTCTTCCGGCACTTGCTCTTGGATTTGAACCGCCGGAAAGAGATATAATGGAGAAGAAGCCCAGGCCAAAGGGGGAGAGTATTTTTGCAGGAGGGTTAGCTTATAGAATACTTTTTGAAGGTATGTTAATTGGACTCACAACATTAATTGCTTTTATGATAGGGCTTAAACAAAATATAGAAACTGCGAGGACTATGGCTTTTGCGGTGCTTATTTTATCACAGCTTGCCCAAGCTTTAAATGTAAGGTCAGACAAGTCCATTTTTAAGATAGGATTGTTTACAAATAAGTACATGATTCTTGCTTTGATAGTGGCGATTTTGTTACAGGTTATTCTGATTGTAACTCCTTTAAACGAAGTCTTTGGACTTAAAAATATTAATGTCTATGATTGGGATATAATTATTGCAATAGCAATTTTACCTCTTTTAGTAATGGAAGTGGTTAAATTTTTCAAAAAAGCGAATTGACTTTTTATGCTAGACAAAATTAAATTGAGTGAGTATAATAGGAAAGAGCCGAATTTTAATTTAAAAATAGAGCTTGGGTGAATTTGCGATGAAGGTGGCATGGAGTGCGACCCACAGTGAGTTTTTGCTCTCAGATGGGTATTACTTTTCAGGCCTTCACAGAGAACTTTTAAAAAGAGGGATAGTGGTAGAAGAAGTAGGAGATTTTGAGAAATTGTTTCAATACGATGTGGTAATATTTAATTATCCAGAAGACCCTTTTGATGAGAAAGAGAAGATGATTATAAAAAAAGCCCTAGAAAGTGGGAAGAAGAAAATAATCTTTGCATCCCACTTTAGAAATAAAGATGAAGTTTCAGAGATTTGTAATGGGGTTACAAAGGATTACGGAATATATGTACTTCCGGAAGGCGTAAAAGAAAAGGAGTTTTATCTAGAAGAAGACCCTTTCATAATAACTACTGACCAGATTTTCCTTTATTCTGAAGGAGTAAAGGAAATAGTCTTTCCTTATGCAGCTCCTATAGAAATTAGGGACAGAGTAGAAGTAGTGTTAAAAGGGAGAAGTACCAGCTTTACAGATAGCAATGGGACTTCTCCCGTATTGATAGCACAGAAAAGTTTTGATTCTGGAAGTAAGCTTATAGTCTGTGGAAGCTGTATTTTTTGGGATAATTTTTCTCTATTTAAATTGGACAATCTGCAGTTTGTAGTAAACCTCATTTCACTTTAAAGCTTCTTAACCTGTTGATGGCTGCTGCTACTTCTTGGATTCGAGGTAGAGCTAAATTGCCTGGGTGTTTCCCATAAAATGGGGAAACTATTTCCAGGCCTTTTTCGTTTATATCCTTGAATACTGCCTTTAAAATTTCTTTCAAACTTTTTTTCTCATCTATGTATTTTTCCATGTATCGTATTATTTCTGCTATGGCATTAGTCTGGCTCTTATCTACGATTTGTTCAACATAATCAAGTTCAATTTCTTCATATCCAAGGCGTATAGTTTCTTTGTCTTTTGATTTTACTTTTTTCCCTTTTGCTCTAAGCCCTTCTTTGAGAGGTATTCGGTCTTTTACTGTAATAGGAGTGTTTCCTGACTCTATTTTCCTCTCTGTCTTTATTTCTTGTGCAATTTTCTTAGCTTCTTCAGTTACGTCAAAAGGCCTGTAATTGTGCATTTTTATGATGCAGTCTGCTACATCGAAATAATCTCCACTGCCACCCATCACCAAGATGGTAGATATTTTATTCTGCTCATAAAGTTGCTTTACCCTATCTATAAAAGGTGTAATAGGCTCTTCATCTTTGGCTATTAATTTTTGCATTCTGGCATCTCTTATCATGAAATTTGTAGCAGATGTATCCTCATCTAGAAGGAGAAGGCTGGTACCTATTTCAATAGCTTCAATTATGTTTGCTGCTTGAGAAGTACTACCGCTAGCATTTTCTGTAGAAAAAGAGGTGGTGTCCTCGCCGTTAGGTAAGTTTTTTATAAAAGCGCTTATATCTACTTTTTCTACCCGCCTTCCATCTTCTGCCCTTATTTTTACGGCATCTTCTACAGTTATTACAAATTCCCTTCCATCCCCCGGAATGTGATTGTAGATACCTCTTTCTAGGGCTTTAAGAAGGGTAGATTTTCCATGGTACCCTCCGCCGACAATAAGAGTGACTCCTTGAGGAATGCCCATTCCAGTTATTTCTCCTCTATTTGGGAGAGTTACATTGACCCTTAGACTTTCAGGGGATTTGAAAGGCACTACGTTTTTGCCCTTCAAAGGTTTGTCGCTTACGCCGCTTTCCCTTGGAAGTATTGACCCATCCGCTACAAAAGCCACAAGCCCTAATTTTTTTAGAAGATTTCTTAGATAGTCCTGGTCTTCTACAGTGGTGACCCAAAGCCATATTTTATCTAGATTTAAATTTTTCTTTAAAAGACCCTTTTCCACGATTTGAGGTATAAAATCTAAAAATTGTGTCAAAGCTCCTCTTCCATTTATTTTTCTTCCAAAAGCGGGAAGACCAACGCTCATCCTCGCTTCTATATGGTTTTCTGTTACTACCATTGCGCTTCTTTTTAATATTTCCTGTCCTCCTCTGTCTATGTATATATTACCGCTATGACCCGTTCCTTTTATTGAAGGGAGCTTTTCTATTACTTGAGCAACTGACCTTGCTAAAAAATCTTCCAGTGCTACTTGCCTAGAGGAGTTACTAAAAAACTCCTTTTCAAAGCCTGATATAGACTGGGGAATCCGTACCCTAATTCTTGAGGGTGGAGCAAAAGGGTCTGGTTGGACATGATCTATATAAAGTGTAAATTTTTCAAACTGATATTCTCCTTCTATTTCTTTATAAGCTTTATATCCCTTCCCATCGATTTTTTTTATTATTTTTTCTAGTTGTTCTTTTGTCATCTCCTTCAACTCCTTTTGCAAGTGTCTTAATAATTAGTTTAATACTTTTTAGAAATAAATTCAAAAGCTTTTGACCTTGCCTTAAAAGTGATATAATGATAGTGGGATTAAATTCCTTGAGGTGGTAAATAATGACACGAGAAAGCTATTCAATATTGCTCGCAGGAGATTCTATATCAAAAGGTGTGATATTGGAAGAAAAGAGGAATAGATACATAGTTACAGATGAAAACTATGTCAATATTGTGAAAGAAAAGATAAAAGGTACGGTTAAGAATATATCTAAGTTTGGAGCAACTATTTTAAAAGGGATAGAAATGGTGGATAGGGAATTTAAAAAAGAAAAGCCCGATATAATTGTATTAGAATTTGGAGGAAATGACTGCGATTTTAACTGGGAGGAAGTAGCTAAAAAACCCGGTGAAGAACATTTTCCCAAAACCGGTTATCATCTATTCATTCAAAAACTTAAAGAAATCATCGAATTCTCTCGCGATTTTGGAGTAATTCCTGTGCTTATGACCTTACCTCCTTTGGATGCAGATAGGTATCTTAAATGGATCAGTAAAATGAACAAAGAAATGGAGCAAAATATCCTTACATGGCTTGGTAGTGTGACGAAAATATATTGGTGGCATGAAAAATACGATTCAGCAATACGGATGGTGGCAGAACATACAAATACTCTTTTGATAGATTTACGAACGGCTTTTTTACATCAATCTGATTTTAGAAATTTCCTCTGCAAAGATGGGATTCATCCGAATGAAGAGGGGCATAAAATAATGGCTTCGAAAATAATTGAATATTTAGAGTGTCATTATCCTTATATTTTAAAGAACTTTAAAAATATGAGAGGGGGATTTTAATGGATTTTATGAATGTACCTCTTCCGGAAGAGATCGAAAGAGAGGAGGGATTAGGGAATTATGACAGGGCTTTAAAGCTTATTGACGGATGGCTAAAGAAGGACATTCCTACGTGGCTTAAAAAAAGACTTGACTTTGAAAAGTATAGGATAAAACTTCTTCTTTCAAGCTACCCTTACGTGGAAGAGGAGGCAATTGAAAGAGGAAAAGAAATAATAAAGGATTTTACTGAAGAGGAGTTTTATGAGCTTTTTAAAGAAGGGCTTATTGATTACATCGTTGTGGATGGAGTGAAAAAGTATGAAAGAAGGTATGCATACAATATAGGCTATGCTCTTCCTGAGTATAAAGAGAGGATAAAAAGGTCTGAAAGCATAGAAAAGGACAGAAAATTACTCGAGGATAGGCTTAGTAGTCTGATAAAAGGAGATAAGCCAGAGGAATATAGAATTAAAGCGCGGTTAAGTTTAAAAGTACAAGAGGATGTAAAAGATGAGGTAAGAGTATGGCTTCCTTTCCCTAAAGAAGAGTTTCAGCAAAAAGATGTGAAACTTATATCAAAGAGCCATGAAAAATACATACTTGCTCCCAGTGAAGCTCCTCAAAGGACGATTTACTTTGAAGGGAAAAGCTCGGAGGAGTATTTTGTGGAATTTGAATATACCATAACAGAGTGGGTAAATAAAGTGGAACCTGAAAAAATCCCAGAAGCAAAGGGCAGTGTTTTTCTAGAAGAACAACCTCCGCACATAGTTTTTACTCCTTATCTTAAAAAGCTTGCTTACGAAATTGTAGGAGATGAGAAGAATCCATATTATAAAGCTAAAAAAGTATACGATTGGATTACTTTAAATGTAAATTATTCTTACGTTAAACCTTACGCCATTTATGACAATATATCTCAGTTTGTCGCTTCTAATTTGAAGGGGGATTGCGGTTTTCAAGCACTTTTATTCATAACCCTCTGTAGAATTGTGGGGGTACCTGCAAGATGGCAGTCTGGATGGTACATAAGTCCCTTCTTTACATCTCCCCATGATTGGGCGCTGTTTTTTGTACCACCTTACGGCTGGTTGCCTGCAGACCTTTCTTTTGGAGGCCGTTACAAGACGAAGGAAGAGTTTCGCAATTTCTACTTTGGGAATTTGGATGGGTTTAGAATGGTGGCTAATAGTGATTTTATGAAAGATTTTATTCCATCTAAAACTCATTGGAGAAGTGACCCTTGTGATAACCAGGTAGGTGAAGTGGAGACAGTGTATAACAATATTTACAATTTTTTATATGAAATAAATATTTTGGAGTTTAATTCCACAAATTAATGATTGTGTTCACTTGACATGTGAGAGATTCTCTGATAAAATACATTCATGCAGAGAGTGAAAAGCAATGGCAAATAAATTTATGGAGGAGGCCTTGAAAGAAGCTAAAAAAAGCTTCGAATTAGGCGAAGTTCCTGTCGGAGCTGTCATAGTGAAAGATGGGGAAATAATAGCAAGAGGACATAATCAAAAAGAATCGTCAAACGATGCGACAGCTCATGCAGAAATAATTGCCATAAGAGAAGCCTGCAAAAGGTTGGGGAGTTGGAGGCTTGAAGATTGTAGCCTATATGTTACCATGGAGCCCTGCCCTATGTGTGCGGGTGCTATTGTAGAAGCCCGAATAAAAAGGGTTTATATAGGGACAGAGAGTCCGAAAACAGGAGCAGCTGGTTCTGTAATAAATATCTTAAATAATAAAGATCTGGGAACTAACACCGAAGTTTACTTTGGAATAATGGAAGAAGAAGCTAAAGAACTCTTAAAGAAGTTTTTTGAAAATTTAAGAGAGTAAGTGCGGAGAGATGGCTGAGTGGTCGAAAGCGCTCGCCTCGAAAGCGAGTGGGCGAATTTTTCGCCTCGAGGGTTCAAATCCCTCTCTCTCCGCCATTAAAAGACCGCGGAGAGATGACCGAGTGGTCGAAGGTGCACGACTGGAAATCGTGTGTACCCCTAAAAAGGGGTACCGAGGGTTCGAATCCCTCTCTCTCCGCCATTTAATTTAGAAAAGCAAATTGGGGCCGTACTAGACGGGGA
This sequence comes from Caldanaerobacter sp., assembly GCF_049701115.1. NCBI lineage: Bacteria > Bacillati > Bacillota > Clostridia > Thermoanaerobacterales > Thermoanaerobacteraceae > Caldanaerobacter > Caldanaerobacter sp. Next base: position 32,840 of record NZ_JBNATX010000016.1, read on the forward strand.
GGTAGCGGTGCCCTGTAACCTGCAACCCGCTATAGCAGGGTCGAATTCCCAGGCTGAGGCCTTGTCTTTGTAAGGTCTGGCGCAAGTAAGTGGCGTTGATACTTGAGTCCTGCGCAACGGAGATTTGCAAACCCCGTCAGGTCCGGAAGGAAGCAGCGGTAAGCAAACACCTCCGTGTGCCGCAGGGGCGCTTGAGTGGAGCTAACTGCTTGCGTAACGCTTATGGGGACGGGTCGAAGCTGGGTGTACGGCCCCTATATTTATGCCCTTTTAATGTAAAAATTTTACTTATTTTCCTTTAAAAATCTTTAAACATTTGCTCCTTTATCTAAAATTAATAGCTTAAGATTGAGATTTTTTTGCCGAAATAAAATGAGGGGTATATATTTTCACATAAGAGAAAATGGAGGAGCTTATGTTTAGAAAAGAGTATAGGAGGAAGCTTTTTCTGGTTTTGACTGGACTCTCGGCTTTGGTGTATTTTTTATCTCTTTTGCATTTTTTATCAGGCACTGAAAGAAGGCTTTTCATAGGTGGATTAATTTTAGTGTTGTCTGTAACCTTATCTGGATTGTTAGCGAAAAGGTTATCTGAGCCTGTGGAAAAATTGAAAGAAGGGGTGAAAAGGGTAGCCGAAGGAGATTTTAGTTATCGCTTAGAATTGAAATCCTCACAGGAGTTTAAGGAACTTTCAGAAAATTTCAATTTCATGGCGGAAAGACTCGCAGAAGCTTATGACAAGTTAAAAGAGCAGACAGAGAGCCTTATAAAGCAAAATGAGGAATTGCAGGAGTTTAATGCGGAATTAGAAGCTTCTTATGAGCAGTTAGAGGCTTTGACTCATGAACTTGAGCTTTCCGAAAGAAAATATCGATTTTTAGTGGAAAATATAAGGGATATTTTATGGGTGACTGATAAGGAATTTAAGATTGAGTTTGTAAATTCTAGAGTAGTAAGATATCTTAACTATACACCTCAAGAATTAATTGGAGAAAGCCTTTTTAAGATAGTAGATGAAGAATCAAAAGATACTTTAAAGAACATGCTGGAAGGAAAAGTTAGGTTTGCAGAAATAGGTTTTCGAACGAAAGACGGGCTTTTGGTTTTAACGGAGACTCAGGTGAAAAGGTTAAAAGTCGGAGAAGAAATTATAGGTTTGCAGGGCATTTCAAGGGATATTACCGAGACTTACTATATAAAAAAGCAAATTGAGGAAAAGAACAACGAAATCCTTGCTATAAGCGATGTAGGCAGATTGATCATTTCTGGTAGTGACATGAAGGAAGTTTTAGAAACTATTGTAGAGAAAATAGCCGGCCTTTTGAATTCTCCTCTTTGTACTGTAAGAGAGTATAATGCTGCTTCAAGAAAATTTGTATTGTTGGCCAAAGGGGGAGAATTAAAAAATTATCCGGTTTCTGAAGAGATAAGACTGACGGAAAAAGACATTGAGGAGTTAGTAACTTCGAAAGAGATAAAGATAAAAGATGTTGATGAGTTCCCTCATAGTGAAAGAATAGACCCTATCTTTAAAAGTAGGGGCGTGTATTCTGTAGTAGTGGTTCCTTTAATCTTTAGAAGCGAAACAAAAGGTATTTTTACTGTATGGGCTTCTACTAATACGGTTAAAAACATGAGCTTATTAAGATCTGTTGCCAGTGCTATTTCTTTAGCAATGGAAAATTCTAAACTTTATGAGGAAATAAAAAAGGTATACATTAAAACTATAGAGGCCCTGGCCTATGCCATAGAAGCAAAGGACGTCCACACAAAAGGTCATTCGATGAGAGTGTCTCAATATGCGGCTTTGATAGGGGAATATATGGGATTTCCCAGAGAAAAGGTTGAACAATTGAGAATTGCAGGTATTTTACACGATATAGGGAAAATCGGAATAAAAGATTCTATTCTCTTGAAGAAGGGGAAATTGACAGTACAAGAATACGAGATAATGAAATTGCATCCGGAGATAGCGAGAAAAATATTGGCTCCGATAGACTTGCCTAAAGAGATAATTGAGGCGGTTGCCAAACATCATGAAAGATATGATGGTAAAGGTTATCCCTATGGATTAAAAGGAGAGGAGATACCAAAAGAAGCTGCAATTTTAGGGGTTGCTGATGCTTTTGATGCGATGACCTCTGACAGAGCTTATAGAAAAGGCATGAGCATAGAAGAAGCAATAAATGAAGTTTTAAAAAATAAGGGTACCCAATTTCATCCCGATGTGGTGGATGCTTTGATATCTATATATATAAATGAAAGGCACAGATTAGAAGAGATAAAAAATCAAGTTTTAGAATCTGCTTCTTAACTCGGCTTTATCAAGAAGCCGAGTTTTTATTTTGAAAAGGTATAGCGAAGGAGAAGTTTTTTTGCTACAATTTAATATAACGGGGTGTTAGCGTATGTATCAGTCTTTGTACAGAAAATACAGGCCAAAAAGTTTTAGTGAAGTAGTAGGACAGGACCATATAGTAAGAACTTTGAAAAATCAAATAAAACTGGGCAGAATAGGGCATGCTTATCTTTTCACCGGAACAAGAGGGACGGGGAAAACTAGTGTAGCGAAAATTTTTGCAAAAGCCGTCAACTGCTTAAATCCAAAAGATGGAGAACCATGTAATTCCTGCGAAGTATGCCAAGCGATAAATACTGGATCAACTATGGACGTACTAGAAATAGATGCTGCTTCTAATAATAGTGTAAATGACGTAAGAGAGCTTAGGGAATCAGTAATTTATTCTCCTTCTTTGACAAAGTACAAAGTATATATAATAGATGAAGTGCATATGCTTTCTACAGGAGCCTTTAACGCACTTTTAAAGACTTTAGAAGAACCTCCTCAGCATGTGATATTCATACTTGCTACTACTGAGCCCGAAAAACTGCCCGATACTATTCTTTCCCGCTGTCAAAGATTTGATTTTAAAAAGATACCTACAAAACAAATCGTAGAGAACTTGGGGAGGATTTGTAAAGATAGCGGGATACAAATTGAGTATAATGGAATAAAAGCTATTGCCCTTTACGGAAATGGCTCAATGAGAGATGCTATAAGTCTTTTAGAGCAATCTGCCTCTTATAAAGAAGGGCTCATTACCTATGAGGATGTTTGTGAGATATTAGGAATTGCAAACCAGGAGATGCTTTTTTCTTTGCTGGATAGTTTGTACGAGAAAGATGCTTTGGCTTCTCTTATTAATTTGGACAAAATACTGTCTTATGGAATAGACCTGGGTAACTTTTTGAGGTCTTTCACTTATCTTTTAAGAGACATGGTTATTTACAAGACAGGTGGAGATGACCTTAGTGACATCATATATGGAGATTATGATACTATTAAGGAAAAATCTCAGAAATATACGTTGGAATTTTTGACAAATGCTTTAGAAAGATTTACTTCTTTGCAGAGAGAAATAAGATATGCTGTTTCGCCTGTTACTTTACTTGAGCTAACTATTTTGAAGATGATAAAGCCAGAGATTTCTCATGACATGGCTAGTTTGATTGCGAGGATAGAAAATCTAGAAAAAAAGATGTATAAGGGAGATGAGATAAAGGGAAAAAAAGAAGTTGCAGTGACGACCGAGGAAAAGGTTTCTGAAAAAACGGAAAATGGTGCTGGAATATCTGAAATGCAGGAAAAAAGTTTGGACTTAAAAAAAGTATGGCCAGAAGTAAAAGGAGTTGTCAAGAAAGATAGGATGATCCTTTTTACCTTTTTAGAGAAAGGTTCTCCTAAATGGGAAAGCGGGAAAATTGTTATAGAGTATTCAGAAGAAGAGGCTCTTTTGGTGGAGGAATTGAAAAAACCGGAGAACAAATCACTCATCGATAATGCAGTAGAAAAGGTTGTAGGAAAGAAAATCCCTGTTGAGTTTGTTGTGAAAAAAAAAGAAGAGGACCTTTTGATTGACCAGGTTAAAAAAATTTTTGGTGAAGGTATTGACATAGAGGTGATATAGAGCAAGGTGCACGTAAATTGCATATTTTTAAAATAAAGTAGAAAAATTAGGAGGTAGCGAAATGGCAAAAGGTGGTTTTCCAGGAGGATTCAATATCAACAACATGATAAAGCAGGCGCAGCAGATGCAAGAAGAAATAAAGAAGATGCAAGAAGAGCTGATGCAAAAAACGGTGGAGGGAACTTCGGGAGGAGGTATGGTTAAAGCTGTAGCGAATGGTAGAAAAGAGCTTGTGAGCATAACCATAAATCCTGAAGTGGTGGATAAGGAGGATGTAGAAACTTTAGAAGATCTAGTATTAGCCGCTGTAAATCAGGCTTTGAGGAATGCGGAGGAGATGATTGCTTCCGAAATGGCCAAAATAACGGGAGGATTTAATATTCCAGGCTTGTTTTGAGGTGAAAAAATGAGTTATTATTCTACTTCTATAGCAAAACTTATAGAAGAATTTTCCAAATTACCGGGGATAGGCCCTAAAACTGCTCAAAGGTTGGCTTTCTTCATAATAAATATGCCATTGGAGGAAGTTAGAAACCTTTCTCAAGCTATTATAGAAGCAAAAGAAAAATTAAGATATTGTAAGATTTGCTTTAATATAACTGATAAAGAAATATGTGATATCTGCAGTGATGAAAATAGAGACCATTCTACTATATGTGTTGTTTCCCATCCGATGGATGTAGTAGCGATGGAAAAGGTTAAAGAGTATAGGGGAGTATATCATGTGCTGCATGGTGTTATTTCCCCTATAGAAGGTGTAGGGCCGGAAGATATAAGATTGAAGGAGCTACTGGAAAGAGTGAAAAAGGGCAATATAAAAGAAGTAATACTTGCTACAAATCCGGATATAGAAGGAGAAGCTACTGCAATGTATATAGCAAAACTCTTAAAGCCCTTTGGGGTTAAGGTGACAAGGATTGCCCACGGTATACCTGTGGGAGGGGATTTGGAATATACAGATGTAGTTACTCTTTCGAGAGCGCTTGAGGGAAGAAGAGAAATACTTTAAATTCCTCAACAGGTACAAACCTGTTGGGGAATTTTTTATTAATTTTTAGAATAATGTCGAAAATTGTCTATGCACTTTTAGAAAATTAATGTATAATATTATCAGATGAAAAGAATTATTAGTTAGGAGGAATAAAATGTGAATTTAAGTTATAACAATCTATTATCAGCTTTTTCTCTAGCTCTTGACGTTCAAGAATATAAAAACATGGGACATGCAAGAAGGGTTGCATATGTTTCTCTCAGAATTTCAGAAACATTGGGACTTGACGAGGAAGAGAGGAAAAAAATCTATTACTCTGCTCTTTTACACGATGTAGGTAAAGGCGATATATATGAAGATTTTTATACGGATGAGTGGTGGAAACACGCTGATAGGGGTAGCAAAATTGTCTTAAAATTGCCATTTGGGGAGAAATTTTCAGAAATTATAAGGTATCACCATGAAAATTATGACGGAAGTGGATATTTCAGATTAAAAGGTGATGAAATTCCATTAGGAGCTCAGATAGTCTTTATTTCTGACCAATTTGACATACGCTATATTGCTATGGCCCAAAAGGAAAGGGAGTATAATATAAGAGAAGACCTGAAACAGTGCATAAAGGATAATGAAGGAAAGATGTTTAATCCCTTGGTTTCGAAGGCATTACTTGATCTTATGAAGCAAGAGAAGTTTTGGCTTGATTATAAGTTTTTTGACATGAAGAGCATTTTAAAAAAAATGGAACCTAAAGACGTGATTACGATAGGAATAGAGGAATTAGAGAATATAGCGGAGGCTTTTGCAGATATAATAGATACAAGGAGCCGTTTTACTTACACGCATTCTAGAGGAATTTCAAATTTAGCCTATCAAATGGCTAAAGTATCAGGATATGATGAAGAAACCTGCAGGAAAATAAAAGTTGCGGGACTTTTGCATGATTTAGGGAAATTGGCGGTGCCTAATTCTATACTTGATAAACCTGGGAAACTTACAGAAGAAGAATTTATGATAATGAAATCTCACGTTTATTATACAAAAATAATTTTGAAAGAGATTGATGGAATAGACGATATAGCCGAATGGGCAGCAAATCATCACGAGAAACTTGATGGGAGTGGATATCCTGAAGGGTTGAAAGGATACGAAATGGGAGATATTGATAAACACCTTGCTGTATGCGATATATTTCAAGCTTTGACGGAGGATAGGCCCTACAGAAAGGGGATGAACACCATGGAGGCTATAAGGATTATTGAAAAAGAAGTAAAAAATGGAAAGCTAAATGAAGAGTCTCTGGAGATTTTGAAAAAAGTGGTTTTTTGAAGGTATACTCAACCGTATTTTAGGAAATAATACGGTTGAGGAGGGATTATATGGGCATACTTTTCGATTATTTAAAAGAAATGGCAGCTACCAAAAATACATACGACTACAATATAGACGAAATGCAGTTAGTGGATGAGGTCAGACGAACGATAAAGGAGCTTAATGAAGCGGAAATTTATTTTCACAATGTTACAGACCCTGATTTGGTAGATTACGCTATATACAGGTTAGAAAGTCTAAAAAGAAAGTACATATACTTAATAAAAAAAGCAAAAAAGGAAGGAATTAATTTTGATAATTTTTCTTCTCTCTTATCATAATTTGTCCTCCCCCTAAGTATAAATATAACAGTAAACTCTTAGGGGGTTTTATTATGAACATAAGCATCGAATATAATATAATAATAGCGTATTTGATAGGTTTGTTCTTACTTTATTTCTTAGGCTGGCTCTTGGTAGTGCCTCGTAAAATTTTGATTAGAATTATATTAAATGGCATCATAGGAGGTATAGTTCTCTTTTTCATAAATATAGTAGGAAAACCTTTTGACATATCAATAGCTGTAAACCCTGTGACTGCGCTTGTAGCTGGTTTTTTAGGGATACCAGGGATAATTTTACTTATAATTCTTAAGTATATTGTTTGAATTTAGTACAGAAATAGACAGTTTAAATCCCTCTTCTTTTTGAAATAATAAGTTTTGAAAAAAGACAAAAGGAGGATTGTTTATGACTGTCAAAAGTGATATAGAAAAGGCTATAGCATCGGCGCAGGCGGCACTTGGAACTTATGCTCAATTTGCCAGTGCTACAGAAGATCCGGCTGCTAAACAAATGTTTCAACAGATGCAACAGGACATGCAGAGACATGTGACGATGCTCACTAATAGATTGAATTATCTTAATACAAATAATAAGTTAAATCAGCAACCGCAAGTTTCTCAGCAAGCTACGCAGCAGAATCAGCAAAATGTGCTCACGAATAAAAAACAATAAAAGGAGGCCTTGTGCCTCCTTTTATTAAGATAAGGTTTACGCAGATAAAGGGAATAAAAATGAGTATATAGCTAAAAGGGGTCGAAATTAAGGATTAAATGGCTGGTATTTGAGATTAATAGGTTTTTTTAAAAGTTGAGCTGAACTTATAATTATGATACAATACAACTACATGTTTGAGCATTATTGTTTTTTTGTTCTAGTTGACAAAGACTTAAATTTATGATATGATAAAAAAGCTTTATAGAGGGACCTTGAAAAGTGGACAGCGAGGCAGATAAGGAAGTTTTAGAGGGATTAGCTGGAGAGTTTGATCCTGGCTCAGGACGAACG
>NZ_JBNATX010000017.1:0-40424 GCF_049701115.1 Caldanaerobacter sp.
CGCCTGAGCCCGAAAAGTGAGCCTTAGTTTAGTCGCTTTGCAACTCCGGAGCATTGACACAAAATGCCACTTAAATTAATATGGGTTTTGTCAACAAACTGAATTCTCCTTGGGCGCTTTTATTGGTTTTTTAGTGTTTTTATCTGGAATAATATTCGTCAAGTTAAGTCTATATAATTGTGCAAAAAGGTGTTGAGCCACTACCCTCCCTGTGGTTAGAATAAAAGTGGAAGCAAAACCAAAAACTATTCTTTCGGGATGAGAAATGGCTCAATACAATATTACCATCTCTTACCTCCAACATAGGTTTCCAAGATTTTTATTCCTTTCAGTTCATTTTCCGCGACTTCAAAGGGATCTCTATCAACGACTATGAAATCCGCCAGCTTTCTTTCTTCGAGAGTTCCTAGATTCACCTCTTCCAACATTATGTAGGCAGAACCAAATGTGTAGGCATAGAGCGCTTCTTCTAATGTTAAGCACTCTTCTTTACTGCCTTCATAATAGGGCACATTTTCGTATTTCCCTCTAGTTACCGCTGCATAAACTGTCTCCCATGGATTGATGACTTCAACGGGGCAATCGGTTCCAAAGCCAATGTTTATATTATTCTCAAGCATACTCTTAAATGGATAAATCCACTTAACCCTTTCATTTCCAACTCTGCTCTTTGCCCACCAGTCAGTTATTACAAAACGTGGCTGTACTGAAGCCACCACTCCAAGTCTTGCTATTCTTTCGATTTGGTCCTTTCTCAAAATCGACGCATGTTCTATCCTGTGCCTTTCATTTTTAATATCTCCAAGATTCTCGTAAGCGTCGAGGATCATATCTATCGTTTTATCCCCGATTCCATGAATTGCCAGTTGCAGTCCAGCTTCATGTGCTTCTTCAATAAGCCCTTTTAACGTTTCCTTATCAATATTTGGATAACCGCTTGTAGATGTTTCATCACTATACGGCTGGGAAAGCCAGGCAGTTCTAGCCCCTAAGCTCCCATCGGCAAGAATTTTAATCCCATTAATCTTGAGCTTCTCATCTCCAAACCCTCTCTTAATCCCGAGCTTTTTGAGTGACTCTAAAATATCTTTGTTCCCGTACATCCCCTTATTGCTCACTTCCCTTTTCCCCGGGTCTAGATAAACCCTAACTCTTATTAAAAAGTTTACTTTTTCTTTTAGTCTGCTAAGTCCTTGTATCGATTTTTCATCACAACTTACAAAACCTACTGTAGTTACTCCTTGCGATGCAGCAAAGCTCATTGCAGTTTTAAAGAACTTTTCATAATCTTCTAAAGTCAGGGTTTCCTTAAATTTCTCTCTCGCAAGTTCAAATGCCTCTTCTTTAACTATCCCGGTAGGTTCTCCATCCCCGTTCTTTATTACTCCAGGAGAGTCAATTTCTAAAAGTCCAGTGAATTTCATTGCCTTAGTGTTAAGAACACCTGCATGTAAGCAAACTCTTGAAAGCATAACAGGCCTATCTTTTACAACCTCATCTAAATCCCATCTTGTTGGCCATCTCTTTTCCTCAAATAGCTCTTGATCCCAACCATGCCCGATAACCCAGGTAGTTTTCATTTTTTCGGCATAATCTCCGATCCTCTTCTTCAGCTCCCTTATGCTTCTAACTCCTCTTAAGTCAACCATATTCAGGTACATTCCTAGTTCGTCAAGATGCATATGGGAGTCTATAAAGCCTGGTAGAACGGTTTTGCCTTCCAAATCAACTATTTCCCCATTTAGAAGTTTTACAATTTCTTTTGCTTTTTCATTTTTTCCTGCATAGACCACTCGTTCATTTACCACTACCAACGCATTTACTATCTTCTTTGGTTTAAAACGTGTATAAATCTTTCCATTTACAAACCCAACAACATCCATACTTTATCCCTCCAACAAGATAATCCACTCGTACTGCTTCTTCAGAAGTAACCTCAGCCGCTACATTATACCCTTCTCCTCTCCGTATGTCTTTTACTATAAGCCTCGCAAGTACAGAATCTTCCACCACCAAAATCTCTTTGATTTCTTTACCTTTCTTCATAGCTTTTGAGGCAAGGTTCTACCAAAGAACCCCTTCTTTTACATTCAAGGAATCTTCAGTTAGCAGAGTTATAAATTTCCCTTTAAAGTGATCCAGGTAAAATTACCTTCCTCTCAACTGTCATACCTGCGACACTTTCTTTTCCAGTTAAACAGAATTTTTTAAATACTTCTCTATAAGCTTTGTACAGCCTCATATATTGTATCATAAACATATGCAAATCTTTACCTATTATTTCTTCTTTTGAATATCCAACTATGGGTTCTGCTGAAGAGCCCCAGAAGAATACTTCCCCCATGTTGTTACTGCAACCGGCAAAGCAATATTTAAAGCACCGTCAGCTTTTCCACCAGCAAAAGCGAAATCTCATGGTAGCCCTTTTCTACTATTCTTTCTTCCTGAGGCAAAATAGGTTAAATTCACAGGAAAAAGATATTTGCTTACATACCATTTTCCAGAGCGGTTGCGAAAGGGAGTGTCACTTTTTTGATCATAATTATCAAATCCAGGTCGCAATCAAGTTTATTTACTTGTGGAAGTGAGATTGAACCATTTCCTCTTCCTGGTTAAAATAAAAGTGGAAGCAAAAATAAAAACAATTCCTTCAGGAGGAGAAATGACTCAATACAATATTACCACAAGATTTTGAAATTTTGCATTACCTTTTTCAGAGCATTTTAAAATGCTATTTTTTCGCTCAATCAGTGAATAATTTTACTTTCTACCCTTAATTAATGGATCGTGATGACAAGCACACCCTAAATTTATTGCGCAGTTAAAATTTTTATTCTTGAAAACTCTGTACTTTTACAGTGAAATAGTTTAAAATAAAATTAATAACATGACCAGCATTTTTATTCATCATGGCCAATAAATTACCAAAAGGGGGAGTTTATATGCCTTTAGTTACTACTAGAGAAATGTTCAAGAAAGCCTATGAAGGTAAATTTGCGATAGGAGCCTTTAATATCAACAATATGGAAATCATCCAGGGAATAATAGAAGCAGCAAAGGAAGAACAGGCTCCGGTCATACTTCAGGTTTCTCCGGGTGCGAGAAAATACGCTAAACACACCTATTTAGTAAAGCTTGTAGAAGCGGCCGTGGAAGAAGCACCAGAAATACCAATAGCTCTTCATTTGGACCATGGGGAAGATTTTGAAATATGTAAAGAGGTCATAGACGGTGGTTTTACTTCTGTGATGATCGACGGCTCAAAATTGCCCTTTGAAGAAAACGTTAAGCTAACCAAAAAAGTAGTAGAATATGCTCATGAAAAAGGCGTAGTTGTTGAAGGAGAACTTGGAACGTTAGCAGGAATCGAAGATAACGTCAAGGTACAGGAACACGAGGCTTTTCTTACCGATCCAGATCAAGCAGCAGAATTTGTAGAACGAACAGGAGTAGATTCTCTTGCAGTCGCTATAGGAACCAGCCACGGAGCTTATAAATTCAAGGGTGACCCCCGTCTGGACTTTGAAAGATTACAGGAAATAGTAAAAAGACTTCCTGAAGGATTTCCGATAGTTCTGCATGGTGCCTCTACTGTAATCCCAGAATTCGTTGAAATGTGCAACAAATACGGAGGAAAGTTATCAGGTGCTAAAGGTGTTCCAGAGGATATGCTCAGGAAAGCTGCCACTTTGGGAGTTTTAAAGATAAATATAGATACGGATTTGAGGTTGGCAATGACAGCCGCTATAAGAAAACATCTTGCTGAGCATCCTGAAAATTTCGATCCACGGCAGTATTTGAAGGAAGGTAGAGAGGCCATAAAAAACATGGTTAAGCATAAAATGAAGAATGTATTGGGATGCAGCGGATGGGCACCTGCAATCCTAGATGAAATAAACAAAAACAAAGAGTAAAGGAAATAATTGAGGGGGGTATAGAGTATGTCAAAAGCCAACTGCTTGGTGGCTCAATCGGGTGGTCCAACGGCAGTCATTAACTCTAGCCTGTATGGAGTAATAATGGAAGCTTCTAATTCCTCAAAAATAGATAAAGTATATGGAGGAATAAATGGAATAGAAGGCATCTTGAAGAAAAAAATAATTGACATATTTGAAATACCCTATGATAAAATCAATCACATGAAGTTTACTCCTTCAGCTGCTCTTGGCTCTTGCAGATATAGACTTAAGGACTATAAAGAAAATGACGAAGAGTATAAAAAATTATTTGATATATTTAGCGAATATAACATAAAGTACTTTTTCTACATCGGTGGCAATGATTCTATGGAAACTGTATATAAAATTCACAGTTACGCTCAAGAAGTAGGTCTCGAAATAAATGTTATTGGAATACCGAAAACTATAGACAACGACCTTTTGTTAACCGATCATTCTCCAGGATTTGGGAGCGCAGCTAAATTCATAGCTACAGTAACTTTAGAACTTGCACTGGATGGCGAAGCATATGAAACAAAAACAATAAATGTAATGGAAGTCATGGGCAGAAATGCCGGATGGCTTGCCGCATCTTCTGCTCTAGTAAAAGACAAACTTCCAGATTTAAGACATTTAATATACCTCCCCGAAGTTCCTTTTAACGAAGAAAAGTTTTTAGAAGAAGTAAATCAAGCTTATAAAGAATATGGCAATGTTTTTATAACAGTTTCAGAAGGAATCAAAGATGAAAGCGGTAACTACATAGAAACCGGCGCTGGATCTTACAAACAGGATAGTTTCGGGCATAGACAACTTGGAGGAGTCGGAGATTATCTTGAATATCTTATCAAACAGAAGATATACAAGAGAGTAAGAATGACAAGATTAGGATTTACGCAAAGAAGTGCACTGCACTTTGCCTCTCAGGTGGACTTTGAAGAGGCAGAAAAAGTAGGAAGAAAGGCTGTACAGTTCGCACTAAACGGTGAGAGTGGAAAAATGGTAGCTATAATAAGAGATAATGACGACCCTTATGTGGTCCATTTTGAAACGGTCGACGCAGAAAAAGTTTGTAATGAAGAAAAACTAATACCTACTTCATGGATTTCAGAGGACGGTACTTATGTAAAAGATGAGTTTTTTAAGTATGCAAGGCCTCTCATACAAGGAGAAGTAAAGATTCCCATAGATGGATTACCTAACTATATAAGTTTAAAACATCAGTATAATCTCTGGTAAATTGAAAAGGGACGCCTTCCGCTTCGCGTCCCTTTATCTTTTAAATTTACATTTTTTATTCCATCCTAATTTGTACTACATCATCTATTAATTCAACTTTTATTTCAAGCCCCAATCCCTCTGCCAAATATCTTAAAGGCATATATATCCTTCCATCTGAAGGTGATATGAATGGAGTAGCATCCAGAGTACTTTCTTGAGTATCAATAAGATAGTATTCTTGTCCTATAAAAAATTTAACCATTTTGTCATTGTATTTTATTTCTACGCTATTCTCCACACTATCCCACTTAACTTCTGCTCCCAACTGCTCTGCAGTAGCTCTTATAGGTACATAAGTTCTTTCACCTAATATAAACGGCAATCCTGTGTCCTGATTGTAAGTAATATCCGAATCATTTACAAAGATTTTAACTTTATAGTTTTTTGGTAGTATAGAAGAAAGTTCATCTTGTTTGACAAATTCCACAACTACTGCCTTATTTTCTGGTGTCGTGTAGGTCCGAATGATAATTGTGTAAGGAGAAGTGTTCTTAAATTTTAAATCCCAGTTTGCATCCCAGTCTATTGCTGCGTCGTCACCTTTTGGAGCATAAATTGCCCCGTACAGATGTTTGTGTCTTTCTACTATTTTAAATCCTGCATTAACTGCTGCTCTGTATACTGCAGTAGCCGTTTGACAAACTCCTCCGCCTACGTCAGGATAATAGTAACCGCCTGAACCAGATAAACCTTTTACAAAACCTCTCTGTAGTGTTCTTTTACCCACCGTTTTGTTAAAAGAAAATATTTTATTAGGCTTAATTGTAGTACCATCTAAGTACTCAAGTGCTTTAACTGCATTTTTTATGTTGTTGACAAATTTGGGATCATTGGGTGAATCAACTATTCCTTTACTAATTATCTGCTCTTCTTTCACTGCACCAAAAGCAAATGTGTTTACAGCGGCAAAAATGATAGCCGCAATTAAAAATATTACTCTTTTGTATATAGAACCCCCTCCTTTCGTTTGAATTGTTTTGTTAACAAAAAATGTAACTCTGGCTCTTGTCAGGTTTATTTCAGCTTTATACCCTGATTTTTCTCCCTGGACAGTTTGATTACTGCTGATTGACTGTGAAACCTGGTCTTGTTCTTGCTTTTCTGTTACGCTGGTTGGTTCTTTTTCGTTTGACTGTGCCTGGTAGGTTTCTTTTTGGTGAATACCTTGAGATGAAGCGCAGCCTGCTAGAGAAAAGAGTAAAATTGCTGTTAATAGGAAGACAAGCAGTTTTTATTAAGCATTAAAAAAGTTGTCCCCTTCCTTATCTGCCAAAAAAAATTATCGGTATAATGGATTAGTATAAATAGCGATATGTAAAGCTACTTTCGTAAAAATTTCGCAGTCCAATTACTCTTTAAAGTAATCATTATCAATTTTTTATCTCGTATACTTCCTGTGTTACTACCTATCATTTTCTGTACACCTCTAACTTAACAATCTTTTTATTTTTAAACGCAAAAAGGCAAAAAATAAGCACTTCATTCTACTGTATTCCGTTTTCTAGTAATTGAACACATCTTTTAAATCTATTACTAAATCTTCAAAAATGGAAACTTTAATTTTGCCTTCTTCGGTATAGACTTCTGGTCTACCATATCTATTGTTTTCTTGCAATGTAAATACACTAACTATTTTTAGTTCAGGCTCTACTATCCAATATTCTTTTACCCCATGCTTTTCATATAAATTAAACTTTTCTACTTTATCTTTTCTTCCAGTCGATGGAGAAGTAATCTCAACAATCAAATCAGGAGCTCCTTTGCATCCTTCATCATCTAGTTTTGATTTATCACATACTACTACGATATCGGGTTCTACGACATTCTTTATTTCTTTATCACTTTTCTCATTTCCAGAAGCAAACCTTACTCCAAATGGTGCACTAAATACTTCACATTGCTTACCTCTAAGATACACAGCGAAGCTTGTAAATATCTCTCTTGATATCCTTTTATGAATTGTTGAAGGAGGAGTCAGTAAATAAATCTGTCCATTGATTATTTCTATTCTTTGGTCATCTGGCCAGTTTAAGTAATCCTCATAAGTGTAAATTTGTTCTTTTTTTGGTAAAGGCATATTTCGACACTCCTTAACACATCTTCATATAGTTAACTCTGTGCAACGAGTAGAAATTGGATTCATCCCCTGTCGAAACGTTTCTATGATCTGAATTAAACCTTAGAGGGCCGGAGGGAAATAAAAATGCCAGGGAATGGGTTTATTACTATGATACACGAACTCAAAGCAAAAGGCAAGAGTATTCGTGCAATTTATAGTGCCAAGATTTTGTAGGTAAAAAATTTTTATAACTGACCTCACCGTTATAGCGTATTTGCAAACAACAGAATCTACAAAAGCGCTGTTCTTTTCCATTTACTATCACATTTACATCCTTCATAGTTCAGATAAAACCCATTTTAATAACAGACCTATTAAATTCAGATATCATCTACAATTATGCTAAATGCTGATTTTGTCTAATTGAAAGAGCGGGGAGTTCTTTTGCCCATCTGCTAAAGCCTTTGAACAGGAAAAGCTTTCTCATGTGCTTCTTTTATATCATCCTGCAAAAGCCTTATGTAACGTTTTGTCATGGTTAAATCGCTGTGTCCTAAAAGTCTCTGAAGGCTAAAGGGGTCTCCTCCTGCTTTGAGAAATTCAATTGCAAAAGTATGCCTTAAGCCGTAAGGGGTTACTTTTACACCTGCTTTCTGGCAGTACTCCCCTACTCTTTCAGCCCATTGACTGCGGTCTAGTGGTTTCCCATTTTCTGTTGCAAAGAGAGGTACTTCATCATTCCACCATGTCTCACAAACTTGGCAATAGCTTGAACGGTAAAAGGAGAGAGAATTAACGTACGACTGACACGGGTTTTAGACACTTCACGGCGTATGTACAGCTTTCTGGCTTCTAAATTGAGGTCGCTCACTCTCACCTGAAAAAGCTCTCCCGGTCTTGCTCCTGTGTCAATCTGAACAAGTATAAGGCAATTAATCCCTTAAACCTGCATAGGTCTTTTTATCAGGCTGTTGAAGAAGTTTTTAATGTCCTCTAAAGGCACGTGTTTCACTGTGTTTAAATCCTCTTTGGCTTTTTTAATTCCCTCTGTGAGATTTGCAGGGAGATAGCCTTCTCTCACACACCAGTTGAAGAAAACTTTGGGGTAGCGTAACTTGATATTCCTGTAACTGGGTGAATAGGGGTAACTGAAGTAGCGTATAACAGCTCTTTGAAGGTCGTCATAAGTGGAAATGTTTGGACTTGAGTCAAGAAAAGCCTTCACATGGTAGTGATAATCATCCAAAGTGCGCTGAGATATGCCGTCAGCTCGCTTTACAACAAGGAGCTTATCCAGAATTTTACTTAAATTCAATAGTTTGGGGTTTAATCTGGAAATTCTCCGCATAAAAATAACCCCCTTCAGACCCACCGGATTCGGTTTGAGGGGGTTAATCCGCTAAAACCTTGATTTTTAAGCTGGTGCCGAAGGCGGGAGTCGAACCCGCACGGGGTGTGAGCCCCACTGGATTTTGAGTCCAGCGCGTCTGCCAGTTCCACCACTTCGGCAACTGCTACAGTTGATATGATATCATATATAAATAAAAATTTCAATACCCTTTTAAAAATAGAAATTCACTTTCTTCTGTTCCTATCTACAGAAATTTCATCTCCTTATTACCTTTAAATAATCCTACTTCCAAAAGGCCTCAACTCCAACGAAAGCTTCCACGGTTAGCCTCCTTGTTCACTTATTATTATCATTATTTCCCTGGTAATAATTGTTTCTATTAATAAACTCCTCTTTTAAAATTCCCATTACATATTCATTTATGTACTTGCCATGTTTATATACTACTTCTCTTAACAGCCCTTCTTTCTTAAAACCACATTTTTCGTAACTTTTTATTGCTCTCTCATTAAAATCAAAAACCCTTAACTCTACTCGATGTAAATTTAATTCATTAAAAATAAAATCCAATAGTAAATTTAAAGCTTCTGTACCAAAGCCTTTATTTCTGTATTTTTCGTCTCCAATCAATATCGCAATCTCACAGTTTCTATTTTTCCAGTCAACATTATTATATGAAATATTTCCTATATATTCACCTGTGCTCCTAAGTATTATAGCAAATTCTCCACTTTCTTTTGGATCTTTTTTTGTTTTCCACCTTTCTGCAACAGTTTCTACTGTAACAGGATATGGTATACCAGCCACTGTCCAATTTCTAGTATCATCACTATTCCAAAACTCTACAAATTTTTCAAAATATTTGCTCTCAAATGGAACAAGTTCAATTCTATCACTTTTTAACATGACCAAAACCCCCTAAAAAATTTTAACTTATTATAGCATAAATCAAATAAAACTTCTATTCCATGATATTGTTATTACCGGTTTCAAACATAGCATTAAGCTAAAAAGAAAATCAAAAGTACATACCCTCTATAAATTTCTTTTGAAAATCTGGATAAATAGAAAGCTCAATATACTTAATTTTCTCTTTTAAAGCTCTAGCCCTTTCAAATTCTTTTTCTGAAAGAAGGCACATTATGGCTCCTTTCCCTGCACTGTTACCTACTTGGGAAATTCTATCTTTAAGTTCTTTCGGTATAAGCCCTATTTCCACTGCACTTTCTGGTGAAATATAATTTCCAAAACCTCCTGCTAACCGCACCTTTTTAATGTCTTCGAATTTTATACCCATCTCTTCCATCATTATTTCCACACCCGCTCTTATAGCTCCTTTTGCCATTTGTATTTGCCTTATATCCTTTTGAGTTATATATATTCCTTCCCCTATCAAGAAAGCATCCTCTTCGTTATATACCGACATCCTTTCTCTAAAAATTCCTTCCTCTTTTAGAAACCTTCCTGTCCTGTCTATTATGCCATGCCTTAAAAATTCTGCAATAGCATCAACAATACCAGAACCACATATACCTTTAGGCTTTTTTCCTCCAATCGTGCTGTATGGAGGGTTTTTCTTCATATCCACGCGGTCTATGGCTCCTTCTACGGCAGGCATTCCAAAGGTAATACCTCCTCCTTCGAAAGCAGGACCTGCAGCAGCAGAAGTTGCTACCATCCTATCCTTATTACCCAAAACCATCTCCCCATTTGTTCCAATATCAATGAGCAGTGTTATCTCTTCTTCCCTATCCATGTTAGTAGCCAAAACAGCAGCAATGGTGTCTGCCCCAACGTAAGCAGATAAAAGTGGAAGAGTTATAAGATAAGCTTCTTCATTTATATTTATTCCTAAATCTCTCGCCTTTATCTCTATTGAAGAAGTAAAAGTTGGTACATATGGAGATATAGCTAAGTTTTTAACCTCTACCCCAAGAAGCATGTGTATCATAGTGGGATTACCAACTGCTACTATTTCATATATTTCATCTGACCTTATACCATCTTTTTGTGAAAACTTAGAAACAGCCTTGTTTATCTCTTCCACTAGCATTGAATGCAATGTAAAAAAGCCTTTTTCATCTTTCATAGCGTATTCAATTCTAGATATTACATCTGCTCCAAAACTCCTCTGAGGATTTAAAGAAGAATAAAGAGAAATTTCCTTCCCTGAATCTAAGTCATAAAGATAAGCTACAATGGTAGTTGTTCCTATATCTATAGCTATCCCATATTCCCCTTTCATACCCGCATCTTTTATGTCAATGAGCTCATTCCCTCTTATAACTAATTTTAAATTCTTTTCTTCCTCAAAATAAGAAGGCAGTTTCTTTAAAAGTTTTAAAGGAACTTTAAAGTCTTTTTCGCCCAACTTTTTTAGCCTGCACAGGAAATCTTTCTGATCTTCTAAATTTGGCAATGTAGCAATTACATCTTTTATGCTTATTCTGCTGTCTAAATTAAAAACATCAGTATCTTCTAATCCCCTGTCAGTCAAAATTCTTGCTCCTCTTTCTTTATAAAGCACTTCTACCCTCAAATCGTCGTATATTTCAACAAAGCAGGCGAGCCTTACTCCGTTTTCTATATCATGCTTAGATAAAAAATAGGCTTCCTCTTTGCTTACCTGCCCTACCTTATCTAATTTTACTCTGCATTTACCGCATACTCTATTGCCGCCACAAGAATTAGGCAAATATATTCCATTTTTTGATAAAACAAAAAATAGATTTTCCCCTTCTCTAGCCATTATAACTCTTTCTTTTCCCTCATGATATACCGTAATCTTGTATTCTTTTTCTCCTAATTTATTTGACATAATATTTTTTCTGTAAATGCAATTCACAAACGGGCATGTATCGCAAGTAGATGTAATCTCACAACTCTGCACACTATCCCCTATTCCACAGATAAAAGACACACTCTTCGCGGGCACCATATTGAAACTTTCGTTTAATCCTACTCCAATCTCTTTTGCACCTGCAAGCTCAACTACAGCAGCTTGATTTTCTATATCCCAACCACTGCCCGGAAAAAGCGGAGGTGTAATTTTTTTACCATAAGTTTCTACCTTCTTTTTCATATCTTCCCAAAAATCTAAAGTAAATTTCTCTAAAAATACATTAGAAACAATATCCCAAATAAGCCCTTTTGTATATTCACCTCTTTCGAAAAATTCCTTACCTTTTTCTTCTATATCTTTCCCTAATGTGATAACACCAGCAAGTATGTATTCACTTCCTTTTAAACTTTTAGAAACGGTTTCTCCCTTCAAAACTTTTAAATTCTCTATAACTACTCTGTCTTCTTCTATTACAAATTTTTCATATATTTCGTATTTTGACCTGTGATTACAAAAAGACTTACACTCTTCTACTGCCTCCTCCACCTCTTTATGAATTTGTTCTACCTTGAATCCCATATTTTCTAATCTCTCTAAAACAATTTTAACCACGTTTTCTGTTACAATCATTTATACCAGCTCCCTAACATATTTGACTTGTTTTATATTATACAGACAAATTTTCAAAAATCAAATTAAAAAACGTTTGCAAACTTTTATTTTCAATAAAATGTCTTTGACAATTCTCTTTAGATAACATAGTATATAGTATAGTGCCAGTACAAATGTTTTAACAAAAATTTTACGAAGAAAGCTTCAAAAAGCCAAATTTATTATTGAAATTTTATTGTTTATGCTTTATAATAAACTGAGTTGTTAATAATGATTATTTTTACAGGGGTTTTAAAGGACTAAAAATTATGAAAGAGGTGTGAAAGGGTTGAAAAGACTTGATCAAACTCAAACCCCTTTATTTGATGCTTTAATGGAATATGTGAATAATAATACAATACCCTTCCACGTACCTGGACACAAAAAGGGCGAGGGCATGGCCAAAAAATTTCTGGATTTCGTCGGGAAAAACGTGCTCTCAATGGACGTCACCGTATTCCAGCAAGTAGACAGCTTGCATAAACCAACAGGTCCTATTAAATACGCTCAAGAGTTGGCAGCAGAAGCTTTTGGAGCAGACGCAACATTTTTCTCAATCCATGGAACTTCTGGAGCTATACAGGCCATGATCCTTAGCGTAATGGGTGAAGATGAAAAAATAATCGTACCAAGAAACATCCACAAATCTGTAACATCTGGAATAATATTAAGTGGAGCAATACCAGTTTATATGCAGCCAGAGATTGACAAAAATATCGGGGTTGCCTTGAATGTCACCCCTGAAACGGTCGAAAAAACTTTAAGACAGCATCCTGATGCAAAAGCAGTTTTAATCATCAATCCGACTTATTACGGAGTTTCTGCAGACATAGTAAAAATTGCTGAAATTGTACACGATTATGGAGCAATTTTGATGGTAGATGAAGCTCATGGCCCTCACCTCAAATTCAACGAAAAACTTCCTATCTCCGCTATGGAAGCAGGAGCCGATATATGTGCTCAAAGCACTCATAAAATAATAGGTTCCATGACACAAAGTTCAATGCTTCATGTCAAAGGAGATAGGATAGATATAAATAGAGTAAAGCAGGTTATGAGCTTATTGCAAACTACTAGTCCTTCGTATATATTATTAGCTTCTTTGGATGTAGCCAGAATGCAAATGGCTACAGAAGGTAAAAAACTTCTTGATAGAACGATAGAATTAGCCGAATATGCAAGAAAAGAGATAAATAAAATCAAAGGACTTTACTGCTTTGGAGAGGAAATAGTAGGTCGGGATGGTGCTTATGACTTTGACCCCACTAAAGTAACTATAACTGCAAAAGGCTTAGGAATAACCGGCCATCAATTAGAAAGAATCCTTGCAGAAAAATATTACATTCAAGTGGAACTTTCTGACATGTACAATGTACTTTGCGTCTTTTCGATAGGAGATACAAAAGAAAAGGTAGATTATTTGCTCCGGGCTTTAAGAGAGATAAGCGACGAACTGTACAATGAAAGCATAGAAGTAGCAAAACCCTTAGATATACCAGAAATCCCTGAATTAGTGGTCTCTCCTAGGTATGCCTTTAATGCACCTACAGTCTCATTACCCTTGAGGGAAAGCATAGGACAGATAAGTGCAGAGTTTTTGATGGCTTATCCTCCTGGCATACCTGTTCTCTGTCCTGGAGAAAGAATAACAATGGATATTATAGACTATGTAGAAAAAATGAAAGAGGCAAACTTAAGCATTCAAGGCACAGAAGACCCTGAAGCAAATTATATAAAGGTCGTAAATTATAGACAGGCCTTAAATGTAATTGCATAAAAAGAGTATCTCTCGCTGGAGAGATACTCTTTTTCATTCTGAAAGAGATTTATAATATTCCTCTATTTCATCGTAAGTCATAGCTCCATTACTAATAGCCCTTATTATACCATTTTTATCTATAAAATAAGAGACTGGTATAAATTGTATTTTATAATCGTAAGCTGTGCCTAAATCTGAATCTAAAAGCACAGTAAACTGGTATCCCTTTCCTTCTAAATACTGTCTAACTTTCACTTCGCTCTCCCCTAAATCAATAGCCAACAAAACAGTATCATCTTTATGCGCCCTTATAAACTTATCCAAAGCAGGCATCTCAATTTTACAGTAAGGACAAGTAGTAGCCCAAAAGTTGAGTATAACTTTTTTCCCTCTTAAACTTGATAGAGTAACGGTATTGCCATTAAGGTCCTTTAAAGTGAAATCAGGAGCTATATCCCCTATTTCATTTCCTACCTTGCGCTCTTCATTAGAAGAATTTAGCTTAGCTTGATTTTCCATTTTTGAAGGGACCGGTTCTGCAGTTTTAGTATAACTATTTAAAACAAAAATCAAAGCTCCTATAAGCGCAATTGCAACAATTGTAAAAACTAAACTTTTATTCTTCACTTTTATCACCTCTTAATAAAGATACCCTGCTATTTTTGTAAGCATATTAAAATAAAGTAAAATTCCAAATATTATCAAAATAACACCACTTACAACTTCTATGTAGGGGAGTATCCTATTAATCTTTTTGTACATGGTTTTAAACTTGTCAATTAGAAGAGCCGTAACAATAAAAGGAATCCCTAACCCCATGGAATAAGCAAAAAGAAGTATTACCCCTACACTTAAAGTACTTACAGAACCGGCATATAATAAAATAGAAGCCAAAATAGGACCTACACAGGGCGTCCAACCTGCTGCAAACGTAACCCCGAGTATAAAAGAACCTATATAACCAGTCTGTATATTTTCTATATTGATTAGCTTAACATCTTTATTCAAAAAAAGGGGCCTAAAAAATCCTGTCATTTGAAGCCCAAAAATTACTATTATTATCCCGCTAATCTTCCTAAAAGCATCTTTATAAGATAAAAAAAGTTTCCCCAATTGGCTTGCTGTCGCTCCCATCAACACAAAAATTAAGCTAAATCCCAGTACAAAGAGAAGCAAATTCACCACATTATTCTTTTTATTCCCGAAAATATACGAAACGTAAGCGGGAATCAATGGAAGAACACAGGGTGATAAAAAAGATACGATTCCTGCCGCAAATGCAGTATAGATTGGCACAAAAATACCTCCCTCCCCTATAGGGTTTAACTAATAGTATTATAGCATACCTTCCCTCAAATAACAAGAAAAATACAAAAATTACCTTTTGTCTTTTGTGTAATCTATGACCATTTTCGCCTTCCCTGTATTTTTATCGATTTGCAATTCTTTTAAAAAGCGTATCTCATACCTCACATTTCTTAACTTTTTTTTCATCAAAAACTCATCGATTTGCCTTCTTATTTGTTTTTCTATGTCACTGCTGTAATCGTCAAATTTTACACAATTCAATACAAAACTTTCCTCTGAAGTTTTGACAAATTGATATTCCTTTAGCCCCTGAACGTCAAGGTCATCAATAAAAAGCGGATGGAGAAAATCACTTCCCCCTCTTTCATTTTTAAACCACATCATCTCTTCTTCTCTTCCAACAACTCTCTTGATATAAGTGTAAGGCAAAACGCCTTTATGGAATTTGTCAAAGCCTTCTACCACATCTTTCAATCTATACCTTATGAGAGGAAAAGCCTTATTGTAAAGAGGCGTTATGATGAGTCTACCCAATTCATCTACTTCCACATAATTCATGTCATCCATCAAATACATGCCTTCATACCAGCTGGATCCCATTCCTAAAAATATGGACTCGGTACAACCATAATAGTCTATTATATCGGCGTCAAAGACAGAAACCAAATATTCTTTGACTTCTTTATTTAAAGGCTCTCCTCCTGTTATTACCTTTTTAGGTTTGATATCAATTTCTCCCTTCTCTTTCATATCCGCCAGTATTTTTACACAAGAAGGATAGCCAGCTACGTATACAGGTTTAAAAGATTCAATTTTCACTTTCCAAGTATCAATAGGTTCTTTTATGTCTACTACAATGCTTTTAGCTTTATACTTTTTAATTCCATTTATTGCAAGAGTTGTAGCAGCATAACCACTTCCTACAGCGGCAATGTACAGCACTTTTATGGGAAAATCTTTAAGCTCAATTGAATTTTTTCCTCCTACGCTTATGCGAACCATATTCGCCTCTATTGTATCAAGTCCTTCCTCGTCATAAAGAAAATTACACGGTTTCCCTGTGCTTCCCGAAGTATGGACAAGGATAAATTCACCTATTTTTACCATAAGTTCGTTAGTCTTAATAGCATTTTCTATATCTTTTATAGATATATTACCAGTCATTATTTCAAAAAAATTGTCTCTCACCAATTCCTTGTCTATCATAGGCAATTCTCCAATTGGTATCATCTCTAAGTCTTTTTCTTTTATTCCATGCTCTGCATAAAATTTCTCATAAAACCTACTTGAATTATAAGCATATTTTATAATTTCCCTCATTTTCTTTTCACTGTATTCAAGAATCCTTTCCCTATCCCACTTATTATGGCTTAAAAGTTGAAATCCTTTTAAAAACATCTTTACCATCTTTCTCACCACTATTAAGCCAAATTTATGTAATCCTCTAACCTATTATACCTCAAAGTAAAAATTCCTACAAAATAAAAAAGGGCTTGCGCCCTAATCTATCAGTTCCACATTGGTCAGCTCTTTGTCCGTAAGAAGAGAAGCCGCTTCTTTATCTATTATAATAGTTACATTTGAATGCAGCAGCAAAACAGTAGAAGGCACTTTTGTGGTCAATTTTCCTTTTAAAGTTTCTCTTATGGCATTGGCTTTGCTTTTTCCTGATGCTAAAAGTATAATTTTTTTCGCCCTCATAATGCTGGCTAATCCCATAGTGATTGCTCTTCTTGGCACTTCTTCTATGCTTTTGAAAAACCTCTTATTAGCATTTATAGTATCTTCCGTTAATGTCACTATGTGGGTTTTTGTTTCAATACTTTCATCTGGCTCATTAAAACCTATATGACCATTTACGCCAATACCTAGCACTTGAAGGTCAATAGGCCCCTTCTCCTTTAACTCTCTTTCGTATCTTTTACATTCTTCTTCCAAGTTTTCAGCAATTCCACTCGGAATATGTACATTTTCTCTTTTAATGTTTATGTGATTAAATAAATTTTCGAACATAAAGTAATGATAACTTTGCGGGTGCTCTGGAGGAAGACCTATATATTCATCTAAATTAAAGGTGATTACTCTTGAAAAGTCGATTTCACCATTTTTGTACATTTGTATCAAATATCTATACAAACCCAAAGGAGTAGAACCTGTAGCAAGCCCTAAAACAGCATCGGGTTTTTTCAGGATCTGCTCTTTTACAATTTCTGCAGCTCTTCTGCTCATTTCATCATAGTCTCTTACTATCATCACTCTCATCATCTTGACCCCCACTAATTTTCTTTTTAAACTCACTTTACGGCTTTTATTATACCATAAAAGAAAAAGAAAGTGTAAATAATAAAGCTTAGGAGATAGAAAGGAAGTGTAAAAAATGACAAGGAAGGTAAAATACGCTGTAATACTTTTATTAGTTGTTTTTTTGCTATTTACATTAATTGAAATAAGTGGTTATTATTATGGGAAGAAAAGAGTTGTGAAAAAAATATATCCCATTCCTTCCATGTATCAAAGAGTATTAATCATTGCTCCGCATCCAGATGATGAAACTTTAGCGGCCGGAGGATTGATACAAGATGTAGTTAAGTTTGGAGGGGAAGTAAAAGTAGTAGTCATGACAAACGGGGATTCTTTTAAAAGGGCAGTCGTAGAAAACTATGGTATTTTTGACCCAACACCTCAAGATTTTCTGCGATTAGGATACGAAAGGCAAAAAGAAACCCTTTCTGCACTAAAATACCTGGGTGTAAAGAAAGAAAACATAATATTTTTAGGATATCCCGACAAAGGCCTAGCAGCATTATGGTGGCAAAATTTTGAAAAACCTTTGTTAAGCTATGGAACCAAAAAGACTTGCTCACCTTATGTAAATTCTTATTCAAAATGCGCTAAACATATAGGGAAAAATGTCTTAAAGGATTTGAAATCCATTATAGAAGGATATAACCCTACTTTGGTAGTATATCCTCATCCTAATGAACTCCATCCAGATCACTGGGCAACAAATAGTTTTGTAAAATACACGCTTTATACATTAAAAAAAGACCAAATTCCCCAGTTTTTGTACATTGTCCATAGGAACGACTGGCCCTTACCTTTACTAAAGCAACCTCACTTAAATTTAAATCCGCCGCCTTCTCTTTTAAAAACGGGAACAGAATGGCATTTATATCCTCTTTCTAAAGAGGAAGTAGAAAAAAAAGGTAAAGCCATAGCCATGTACAAAACTCAAATGAAGGTAATGAAAGATTTCCTGCTGGCTTTCGACAGGAAAACAGAGCTCTATGGCTTTTACAGTAATGGCAAATTGAAAAAGTACAATAAAAATTTGAATTTTGAAGAGTATAAAATAATATTGGATCCTGTGAAAGACAATTTGAGGGATTATGAAAACGGCAGTCTTGACATAATAGCTGTATATGGATACATGAAAGACGACGTCATGACCATAGCTATAAAATGCAGGGAAAAGGCAAGAGAAGAATATGAATACAGTGTGAATATCATATTTTTTGAAGATTACAAGGAAGTAAAAAGGCAAAGCATTAAATTTAAAAATAAAAAAATATTTCCTTTAAAAGCAAAAGGTTTCATAAAAAACGGAATATTATACATATCTTTTCCCGTAGATAAAGAATTTGACGCGATTTACCTCTCGGCATCTACTTTTTCAGGAAAAAAACTTGTCGATAAAACAGCATGGAAACTTTTAAAGAAAATTCAGTAGCCTAATAACCTGTAAGGGTTGCCCACTATTTTCCCTAAAGAATTAAATTTTTCTGCAAAACCTTTCTTGCCTATATCTAGAGGTTTTAAAAAAATCTCTATGTTATCTTCTTTCAAAAACACCCCCGACTCCACCATAGTATTGTCAGGCATTTTTATCCCTTCTAAAGCAGTCCCAATTCCTATATAACAGTTATTACCTATATGAGAATTGACTATAATGCTTTTGACATTCAAAATAGTGAAATTTCCTACATGGCACTCTCCCTTTATTATCACACCATTGGATATTATAGCTCCCTCTCCTATCGTGATTTGGGAAGCTCCTATAGTGTTGATGATTGATCCATCGTAAATCACAGCCCTGTCTTTTATGATTATTTTACCTACTCGATAATTATCATCTATTTCGTCTGCTCTTATAACAACATTGGGTCCGATATATACATTTTCTCCTACCACAATGTTTCCTATCAAAATAGCTGTATCATCTATATAAGAAGTATGAGATATTTGGGGATAATTTCCAAATATATCTTCTCTAATCATAATTTCACCCCATATAAGTTAATCATTATACCTGGTTATAACAGTTGTTTATATTATACCATAAAAAAAAGCACTTCACAACAAGAAGTGCAATTCTAAAAATAAAAAATTTCATTTTTTACATTCATTATTACTTCAATAATTTTTTCCGTCACGAGTTTGAAGATCTTTTCACCTTTTTCTTTTGTCGCAAGTGTAGCATCCCCTGACATAGCATTTTCATAAAGCGTTTTTCCCCTGTCTTTAAAATAAACCCTGTAAATAGGCTTCTTTATATTTTTTGTGGCCTTCTCCATCTTAACAAGTCTTTCATCGTAATACAAAATCGCTGACGTCTCGTCTTCTCCAGCATGTCCCTGCCCCTCTGTAATTGTGAGGATCTCTTTTGAAAAATCTAACCACCAGTTTATTGTAAGGACGGTCATCCCTAGTTGAACCAGCTTTTCACTGGCAAGGTTTAAAGCAGTGATATTACCCCCGTGCCCATTTAAAAATATAAGCTTTTTTAGGCCATTTTCATATAAACTTTTCCCAACAGCATATACATACTCTGCCAGCACTTCTGAAGGCACGTGAATTGTCCCGGGATAGACTGAAAGGTCATAGCTTTGACCATAAGGTATCTCTGGAGCAATCCACACATAATCACCAATTTTTTCTTCAATCATTTTACAAAAAAGCCTGGGAGAAAAAATATCTGTCCCAAGAGGAAGGTGCTGACCATGAGCTTCTACAGAGCCAACGGGCACTATTACTATATCTGATTTTTTTAAATTTTTCTGGAAGTCATCAGATGTATAATCCACTATGTACATAGAAACACCTCCAAAATTTTTCTAATCTAAAAATAACATTTTTTAGATATCAAAGCAAGCAATTCATAACTGAAAATAAAAGATATCTATGAGTTTATAAAAATTAAAAGAGGCGGTTATCCCGCCTCTGTCCTCTCATCGCCTTACTTCCCATAACAAAAAACCATATTACCTATCCTTGCCGCTATGGGTAAAGACCAAAGCCAAGCATTCGTAGAACTTTGATCAAAATAGTACAAGGCTCCGTTTGTTGGATCGATCCCACTCAAAGCATCTCTTGAAGCAGCTATAGCTTCTTTAGATGCAGGTCTATTTATCCATCCGTTTAATACAGGAGTAAATTGATAATTGCCCCACGCATCTACTTGATATATAACGTCTTTTATGGTGCTTGGGAAAATACCACTTTTAACTCTGTTTATCACCACAGCCGCTACCGCTACTTTGGCTTGATATGGTTCTCCATCTGCTTCTGCTGTAACAAGTCGTGCAAGAAGGTCAAATTCCTCTGAAGTGTAAGGTATTACGCTCCTTTGAACATAACCTCTGCTAACATCGTTATAGGTGCGAGATGAAGAATCAACAGGTTTTGGTATGATAAACACCTGACCAGGATATATGACATCACTTTTATAATCGTTTG
This sequence comes from Caldanaerobacter sp., assembly GCF_049701115.1. Taxonomy (NCBI): domain Bacteria; kingdom Bacillati; phylum Bacillota; class Clostridia; order Thermoanaerobacterales; family Thermoanaerobacteraceae; genus Caldanaerobacter; species Caldanaerobacter sp. The sequence continues at coordinate 20,926 of NZ_JBNATX010000017.1, forward strand.
CAGCTTTTAAATTATCTACAGTAATCCCATATTTTTTGGCTATTAAGTACAAACTATCGCCTTTTTGAACCACATATATGTTATCATTACCAGGCACTTGCAGCACTTGGCCAGGATATATTGTAGTAGTCTGTAACCCATTTAAAGCCATCAATTTAGTGTAAGTAATGCCATATTTTTGACTTATCCCCCATAAAGTATCTCCCGGTTTAACAGTATAAGTAGCGGCAAAGACAGTCTGAAATAAAAATAGCCCTCCGATTATCAATGCGATGAGAGGCTTTGCCTTGATATGAACTCTAGACATTACCTTACCCTCCTTTGCCTCCGGGGTTAGTTGACGGGTTCGGGTGAGGGCTACCCTACCACACAAATGTGGATTCACCCCCAAATTAACATCCCCCGTACCCCACTATTGGGGATTCGGCATGTTTTATCTAAATTATACACAGAATGAAAAATCCCTGTCTATATTAAACTGATGGGAATACAGTCATTTGCTGTCATTATCAATCGGAAACAACACTGTGAATTCCGACCCCTCTCCTACTTTACTTCTTACATGAATCTCTCCACCATGTTCCTCTACAATCCATTTTGCAATTGAAAGCCCTAAACCCGTTCCCCCTGTCTCCTTAGATCTGGCCTTATCTATCCTGTAAAACCTTTCAAAAATATGAGGCAATTCTTCTTCAGGAATTCCTATCCCATTATCTCTAACCTTTATATAAGCCCTGTCACTATTTCCTATCTCAATCTCTATCCTGCCATCCTTTAAAGTATATTTTGCTGCATTATCAACAAGAATCCTCAAAAGTTCTTTTATCAACCTTTTATCTGCTTTTATATTTACACTTTCTCCTTTCAACAAGATGTCCTTGTCTTCATAAATCAATTTAATCTCCGCGATTACTTCTTCTGCCATCTCTTTTAAGTCAAAAGTATCTTTTTCTAACTTTATCGACCTGTCGTCACCTCTAGCCAAAAAGAGAAGCTTCTCAACAAGATTTTCCATCTCAAGGGTTTGCTTTTTTATGGCTTTAATCCCTTCCTCCAATATCTCTTTATCCTCTTTTCCCCATCTATCCAGCATGTCTATGTACCCTTTTATTATAGAAATAGGAGTCCTTAATTCGTGGGAAGCATCAGAAACAAATCTGTTTTGACGTGCAAAAGATTCTTCAAGCCTGTCCAACATATCGTTAAAAGTCTTTGCAAGTCTCACAAGTTCGTCTTCTTTGCCGTAAACTTTAAGCCTTTTACTGAGTCTCTTAGCATCTATCTCTTTTACTTCTTTTATCATGTAATCTACCGGCTTTAATGCCCTTTTTGTGACTAAATAACCTGTTACAAAGGATATTAATATGCCAGCTCCATCGGCAAAAAACATCAAAATAAAAAGAAGCTTCAAAAAAGCATACTCATTTTTCATATCTTTTACAACCTGAATATAAAAAATAGAATTGTCTTTTTTGAATTTTGTATTTAAATAAACTAAATCTTTGTCGAACTCATCAATCTTAACGGGAACCCCTAAATTAATTGCATACGGAATATAAACTTCTTCTAAATTTTTTGATTGGTACACAATATTCCCTTTTGAATCGAATATTTTTACATAAATATTTTCATCTGCTATTCCAGAAAACACCATATCTTTTGGAATGCTGCTCATGTCTTTAGCCGATATGTCAAGCTTTGACGCTATAACTTCCGACTGAACTGTTACCTGTTTCATTGACTGATATATGAGGTAATATTTTAAAGTATAAAGCACTGAAGCATTTAAAAAAATTAACACGCAAGAAAAGACAGCAGAATAAAGAAGTGCTATCCTAAAGGTTATTCTTCTCGGCATCATCTAATCTTCATTCCCATCAACCCTCAAAATGTAACCCACACCTCTTATAGTGTGAATCAACTTCTTATCAAAAGGGTCATCAATCTTACTCCTCAAAAACCTTATATACACATCCACTACATTTGTATCACCGTAATACTCATATCCCCATACTGCCTGCAAAATCCTCTCTCTTGAAAGAGCAATTCCAGCATTTCTCATCAAAAACTCCAAAAGGTCAAACTCTTTTTTAGTAAGGTCAATTTTTATACCCTGTCTTCTTACTTCATATGTATTAAAATCTATAACAACATCCGCAAACTTCAATACTCCTCTTTTCGAAGGTAGATTTTTTTTCCTCAACGCAGCTCTTACTCGAGCAAAAAGTTCTTCTATGGAAAAAGGTTTTGTGACATAATCATCCGCACCTATATCTAAACCTTTTACCTTGTCTTTTACCTGATCCTTTGCTGTAAGCATTATTACAGGTATATCAGATTTCTCCCTTATCTTCTCTAAAACCTCATATCCATCTATCACTGGAAGCATTACATCTAAAAGTACGATATCATAATCTCCTTCTAAAGCTTCTTTCAACCCCGAAACCCCATCATATGCTATTTTTACTTCATATCCTTCGTGTTCAAATTCTAACTGTAAAAATCGAGCTATTTGTCTCTCATCTTCTACAATCAGTACCTTCTCCTTCATCGCTATCACCAATAAAATTATAGCATATCAAATGTCTTATAGAAATCGGGATATGAAATGTCGACGCATTCAGCCTTCTTAATTATGGTCCGACCTTCTGCCAAAAGGCCAGCAATCCACAAGGACATGGCCACACGGTGGTCGTTGTAGCTTTCAACTTCGGCTCCTTTTAAAAAGCCTGTCCCTTCTATAATCATTCCATCTTCTGTCTCAAAAATTTTAGCTCCCATTTTCCCAAGTTCTGATGTCATTGATTTTATCCTGTTGCTTTCTTTTACCTTCAACTCCTCCGCATTTTTTATCACAGTTATCCCTTCTGCAAAAACCGCTGCAACTGCAATAATGGGAATTTCATCAATAAGTTTAGGAATAAGGTCTCCGCCGATTTCTATACCCTTTAATTTAGAACTTTCAATTACAATGTCAGCTACTTTTTCATTATTTACATATCTTTCATTTATAAGCTGAATATTTCCTCCCATATCTCTTAAAACATTTATAATTCCCGTTCTTGTAGGATTTACATTTACATCTTTTATAATTACCTCTGAATTAGAAAGTAAACTCGCTGCTACTATAAAATAAGCAGCAGAAGATATATCTCCCGGCACTATAATTTTCTGCCCTTTTAATTTACTTCCCGGATAACAAAATATTTTCTTTCCGTCTATCTTTATCTTAGCACCAAAATTTTGAAGCATAAGCTCCGTATGATTTCTCGATAATGTAGGTTCCTCAATAACCGTCATGCCTTCCGCATAAAGACTTGCAAGCATTATGCTGGATTTAACCTGTGCACTGGCAATAGGCATTTTATACTCTATTCCTCGAAGTTTTCCACCTCTTATTTTGACAGGAGCAAAATTCCCTTCCCTTGCCTCTATCTTAGCTCCCATGAGAGTAAGAGGCACTATCACTCTTCCCATAGGCCGCCTCTTTATAGAATCATCCCCTGTGAGTATTGTCTCAAACTCTTGCCCTGCAAGTATTCCCATCAAAAGCCTAATTGTTGTCCCAGAATTCCCTACATCTAATATTTCACTGCTTTTGCTAAGGTACAATCCTTTTCCATACACTTTCACTCTATTTCCTTCTACTTCAATATCCACACCTAATTTTCTCATACACTCTACAGTAGAAAGAGTATCCTTAGCAACAAGGAAATTTTCTACTTCTGTTAGCCCTTCAGCTATTGAACCTATCATGATAGCTCTATGCGATATGGATTTGTCTCCAGGAACAGAAATAACGCCTTTTAGACTTTTCTTTTTTATTACCTCTACCTCCATCTTTTACACCTCAAACTTCTATGTTTTTCCTGTATTCTCTTGCCCTATTAAGAAAATCTACTAAAAAATCTTCATCTTCTTCCTCTAAATGCTGTATAAAGTCTTCAATGAGGTCTTTATAACTTTTAAGCAACTCAAGAAGCACTTCTTTGTTACTAAAAATTATGTCTTTCCACATTTCAGTTTGAGAAAGAGCAATTCTCGTAGTATCTTTAAATCCTCCTGCAGCATATTTTAAGGCATCTTTACACTCTCTATGCGCAAAATTAGAAAGTGTGGTAGAAATTATATGAGGAACATGACTTATAACTCCTACTATCCTGTCATGCTCATTATAATCTACAATGACAGGTTTTGCACCTATCTTTTTTATTATTTCTTTTACAAAAATCTCTAAAATTCCTTCTTCCACACTGTCAGAAGGAACCAAAAAATAAAAAGAATCTACAAAAAGGTCAGGGTGAGAATAATCGTACCCTGCCTTTTCAGTACCAGCCATAGGATGTCCTCCAATGAAGTAAAAATCCAGAGGTAAAAACTTCTCTATCTCTTCCATGACAACTTTTTTAGTGCTACCAACATCAGTTATTATACATCCCTTTTTAAGATGAGGATATATATTCTTAACATTATCAGCTATTTTCCCCACAGGAGTGCAGATAAAAAGAACATCTACTTCAAGTGCAAAATTTATTTCCCTGAAGGCTTCAGAAATTGTACCCTCTCTTAAAGCCTTATCTAAAGTTTTTGTATCAACATCCACTCCAATGACATCTATATCTGTATACTTTCTTAAAGCTTTTGCAATAGACCCGCCTATAAGGCCCAGTCCCACAACAGCTACCTTCTCTATCATGCCAGTTCCCGCCCTACAGCTTCAGCAATAATTTTTAATTCTTTCACCAAGCTCTCAAAATTGTCTGGGGTCAAAGACTGAGGCCCATCAGAAAGAGCATTTTTAGGGTCAGGATGTACTTCTATGATAAGTCCATCCGCTCCTGCAGCAACAGCTGCCTTGGCCATGGAAGGAACAAGGTGCCACCGACCAGTTCCATGGCTAGGGTCAACTATTATGGGAAGATGGCTCAATTTCTTTATAGACGGAACTGCACTCAAATCTAAAGTATTGCGTGTGTAAGTCTCAAAAGTCCTTATACCTCTTTCGCAGAGAATTACATCCTTATTTCCCTCATTTAAAATGTACTCTGCAGCGCTCAACCATTCCTCCAAGGTAGCCGCAAGCCCCCTTTTTAAAAGCACAGGCTTATTTATTCTTCCGACAGCTTTAAGAAGAGAAAAATTCTGCATGTTCCTCGCTCCAATCTGAAGGACATCCGCATATTCCGCCACTTTTTCCACTGAATGCACATCCATCACTTCCGTGACAATTTTAAGACCTGTAAGCTCTCTCGCTTCACTGAGCATTTTTAATCCTTCCTCCTCTAACCCTTGGAAAGAGTAAGGCGAAGTCCTGGGTTTGTATGCCCCTCCCCTTAAAAAGTGGGCTCCCGCTCTTTTCACTGCCATAGCACTCTCAAAAAGCTGTTCTCTGCTCTCTACAGCACACGGTCCTGCCATTATGACAATATTTTTGCCTCCTATTTCAATATCACCAACTTTTACAATAGTAGGCTCTGGTTTGAATATCCTGCTAGCTAGCTTATAAGGGTCGACTATTGGAATTACTTTCTCTACTCCTTCCATCATCTCTATCGCTTTTCCATCAAGTTTCCTTTTATCCCCTATCACACCTATTACTATTTTTTCTTCTCCTTTAGAGATGTGATATCCAAGTCCTAAGGAACTCAAAAGACTTGTAATCTCTGAAATCTGTTTTTCAGTGGCTTCTATATTCATTACAATTACCATACCTCTTCTCCTCCCTTTATCTTTCTATTTCAAATTTTGGATATGAACCCATAACCTTTAAAAAATCTGTTCTAATCCTCAACTCCTCTAAAGCCTTTTCTATTCTTTCTTCTTTTCTATGTCCCTCTATATCTATCCAAAATACATACTCCCCAAACTTTTTTCGGGAAGGCCTTGATTCGATTTTCGTCATATTGATATTTTTCTCTGCCAAAACTCCTAAAGCTCTATACAAGCTTCCGGGAACATTCGGTACAGAAAAAACTATTGATGTCTTATCCCCTCCTGTATAGTCACTGTCTCTTTTCGCAATAACCAGAAACCTTGTGTAATTCTCCTTTATATCCTGCACATCTTTCTCTAATACCTTAAGTTTATAAAGCCGAGCAGCTCTTTCCGGCCCAATAGCAACTATCCCTTTTTTAGCATTTACCCCTAACAAAGCCTTTACAGTGCTTTCTGTAGCTTTTACCTCTACCCTCGGGAAATTATTCAATATGTATTCTCTACATTGGGCGAGAGCCTGAGGATGAGAAAGTATACAATGTACATCTTTAAAGTCAATAAAGTCATCGCAAATCAAGCATTGTGAAATGGGAATTATTACTTCTCCTTTGACCAAAATACCCTCACCATCGTTTATCAACAAATCCAATGATACATTAACAGAACCTTCGATAGAATTTTCAACAGGCAAAATGCCTTCATCGCACGTCCCTTCCGCTACACTTTTAACTACATCTTGGATAGTAGCAAACTCTATAGCTTCACACTCTTTTATTCCTTCTATATATTTAAAAACAGCCTCTTCAGAAAAAGTACCTTTAGGCCCTAAATACCCAACTTTCATCCTACACCCCCTTGTCACATTATATTGCTGATATTTTAATACTTTGCCCAATTAAAGTCAAGTAAATTTTTCACACACCTTATAAAAGGATAATAAAAAGAGGTATACCCACATGGGTATACCCGCCTTATTTCAAAACCTTTAATACATCTTCTTCTTTTACACTTACAATATTCACTTTACCAAAACCTACAGGTAGGACAAAATTTATTTTCCCTTCTCTCATTTTTTTATCAAGCTTTATAGCATTTAGCATATCCGTCTTTTCAATATCCTCATAGTCAGCTGGCAGTCCCGATCTTTTAATTAAATTCAATATGCGCTCTAAATATTCTTCATCAATATATCCCAAATTAAATGCAAGCCTTGCCTCATACACCATTCCTATTGCCACAGCTTCTCCGTGAATATATTTCTCATAACCTGTCAAAGCTTCAATGGCATGCCCTATTGTATGCCCAAAATTTAATATTGCTCTTAAATTTTCTTCTTTTTCATCCAATGATACAATTTTAGCCTTTATCTCACATGACCTTTTAACTATGTGAGTTAAACTCTCCTCTTTTAATCTCAAAATATCCTCCAAATTTTTCTCAATATAGGTAAACAAATCAAAGTCCCATATAACTCCATATTTGATTGCTTCAGCTAATCCACTAAGGACTTCTCTTTTATCCAATGTTTTTAAAACTGAAATATCAATATACACCATTTTGGGTTGATAAAAAGCTCCGACTATATTCTTGCCCTTTTTTAGATTTACCGCTACCTTACCACCAACACTGCTGTCTACCTGAGCCAACAACGTCGTAGGAATCTGAATAAAATCAATTCCTCTCATATAGGTAGCAGCAACAAAACCGGCTATATCTCCAACAACTCCTCCCCCCAGTGCAATGATAGAACTATCTCTTAAAAGCCCACTGTCATAAGCTACCTCAAGAAGTCTTTGTGCCATTTCCATAGTTTTGCTCGTCTCACCAGCGGGTATAACTTCATGTGTGACATCAAATCCACTTTTTTTAAGGCTTTCTTTAATCTTTTCAAAATACAAAGGGTAAACATTAGAATCAGTGATAACAAATGTCTTGCTGCTTCTCACATGTTTTTTAATTAAATCTCCAACTCTATCAAAACCTTCATAGTCAAAATAAATAGGATAAGACCTTTCCTTCAATTCAACAATCACTTCATCCACACTATCACCTCTTTTTACACCAGACAAAGGGGACGGTTCCTCTTGCCTGAATTCATACTCAAAACTGAACAAGAGAAACTGCTCCTCCTGCCTTTACGCCATTTTTTCAAACTCATCAAGTAATTTCTCAAAAACGTCTAATGCGTCGTTAACTGGTTTTGGAGTAGTCAAATCTACCCCTGCCTTCTTTAAAAGATTCAGTGGATAGTCAGAACTTCCGCTTTTTAAAAATTCTTTATATCTTTCTACGGCCTTTTCTCCTTCATTTAGTATCATCTGTGAAATAGCTATTGCCGCAGAAAATCCTGTAGCATATTTGTAGACGTAGAAATTTCTATAAAAATGTGGAATTCTTGCCCATTCGTAGCTTATTTCTTCATCTACTACTATATCATCTCCATAGTAGAGTTTATTTAGTTCATAATATTTTTTGTTCAATACCTCTGCCGTAAGAGGCTCTCCTCTTTCTGCTATTTCATGAATTAATTTTTCAAATTCTGCGAACATGACCTGTCTGAAAACTGTCCCTCTAAATTCTTCGAGAAAATGATTTAGTATGTAAAGTCTTTCCTTTTCATCTTTGGAATTTTTTAAAAGATAATTCATAAGTATAGCTTCATTGCAGGTAGATGCTACTTCTGCTACAAAAATCTTATAACCTGCATACACATATGGCTGTGTCACATTTGAATAATATGTATGCAAAGAATGTCCCATTTCATGAGCAATTGTAAATACATCATTTAATTTACCCTGAAAATTTAAAAGCACATAAGGATGTGTTCCATAAGCACCCCACGAATAAGCTCCAGAGGTTTTGCCTCTATTCTCATACACATCTACCCAGCGAGATTCAAAACCTTTTTTTAGTAAATCTATGTACTCTTCCCCCAAAGGCTTAAGGCCTTCCAAAACTAGTTCAATTGCCTCTTCATATGTAAACTCTTTATCATACTCTTGTATCAAAGGAACATACAAGTCATACATGTGAAGTTCGTCTAATTTTAAGAGTTTCTTTTTAAGCCTTACATATCTATGTAAAACATCAAGCCTACTATGTACTGTTTCTATGAGGCTATTATAAACCTCTACACTGACATTGTCTTCAAAAAGTGAAGCCTCCAAAGAAGAATTGTATTTACGGGCTTTAGCATAAAAAATATCTTTCTTTACACTGCCAGCCAGAGTAGAAGCAAAAGTATTTATAAATTTTTTGTAAGTGTCATACAGTACTTCAAAAGCAGCCTTTCGCACATCTCTATTTTTGCTCTGCATAAAGCTTATAAAATTTCCATGAGTAAGCTCCACTTCATTACCATTTTCGTCCCTAATTGTCGGGAATCTTAAGTCCGCGTGATTCAACATAGAATATATAGTTGAAACAGATTCTGCCAGTGTCTCTGCTTCTGCTAGTATTTTTTCTTCCTCCGGTGAAAGCACATGAGGCTTGTATCTAATTAAATCCTCAATATACTGCTTATAAATTTTTAACTCCTCTAGTTCTTCTATCATGTTCCTCAATTTTTCAGTCTCAATAGACAAAATCTCTGGAACTATAAAAGAAGTAGCACTCATGACTTCAATATTAAGTCTCATCGCTTTATCAGACAATGCCTGATATTTAGAATTGGTATTATCTTCATCTCTTCTCATTCTGGCATAGGCGAAAATCTTGCTGGCTGTCATCCCAATTTGGTCATTAAGCTTCAAAACTTCCAATAAGTCCTTAGAAGTTTTAATTTTTCCTTTAAACTTTACAATCTCTTTTAGGAGTTCTTTTACCTTCCTGTAATCTTCTTCCCACAACTCTTCATTTTCATATATGTCTTCTAATCTCCATTTATATCTTTCATCTATTTCACTTCTCTCTCTTAAATTTCCCATGTTTAATCCCCCCGCTTTTCTTTTTCAAATATTTCTTTTTTAAGTCTCATTCCTGTTGGAGTTTTGGCAAGCCCCCCTTCTGCTGTTTCTCTTAAGGCACTTGGGATAGCCTTTCCTACCCTGTACATAGTTTCTACAACCTCGTCAAAAGGTATTACACTGTCCATTCCCGCTATAGCAAAATCAGCACATATCATTGCATTGAGAGCTCCTAAGGCATTTCTCTTCTCACAGGGAATTTCTACTAATCCGGCAACCGGATCGCACACCAGTCCCAATAAGTTCATTATGGCAAAAGAAGCAGCTGTCAAGCATTGCTCAGGAGTTCCCCCCATGAGTTCCACTAAAGCCCCTGCTGCCATAGCCGAGGCAGACCCTACTTCTGCTTGACACCCTCCTTCGGCTCCCGCTAAAGTAGCATTTTTTGCTATTATAATTCCTATTCCTGAAGCCGTAAAAAGCGCTTTTGTCATGTCATCTTCACTCTTGCCAAATTTCCTTGCAACAGTAATTAAAGCACCTGGTATCACACCACTTGAGCCTGCTGTAGGAGCAGCTACAATTCTTCCCATAGCTGCATTTACCTCTGTGACGGCAAGAGCAGAAGCTGCAGCTTTTGCCATTGTTTCACAGGACAAAGTATTCCCAATCACAATCCTCGCATAAAGCTTTTTGGCATCTCCTCCTGATAAACCGCTCACAGACCTTATATCCTCATTTAACCCTTTATTTATAGCTTCTCTCATCACCTGAAGATTTTTCTTCATTTTTTCAAAAATAACCTCTAAGCTCTCTCCTGTTCTTTCCTGTTCGGCCAGCATTACAATTTCCGATATAGGCTTATTGAATCTTTTTGTAAGCTCTAAAAGTTCATATCCGTAATTGAATTGATACATAAAAGCATACCCTCCATTACACAGGATTTAGAATTATGGCATTCAAAATTCCGTCAATATTTTTGATGACCTCTTTTGCTCTTTCTGGAATTATCTGATCGGATTCTATCACCATTATGGCTTTATCGCCCTTTGCATGCCTGTAAACTCTCATGAAGGCAATATTTATATTGCAGTCTGCCAGCACTTTGGTCACAGCAGCCACAATCCCAGGCTTATCTATATGGGTGGTAATTAAAGTCTCATACTCCCCAGTAAACTCTACTTCTATGCCATTTATCTCTTTTAAAAGAACATTACCACCGCCTACAGAACAGCCTAAAATATCATAAGTCTTTCCATCGGAGGTCTTTATTATCATCCTCACAGTATTTGGATGGGGAGCTTCTTCATCGCTTTCAGTAAATTTAAACTTAAGTCCCAATTCTTTAGCAATTTCAAACGAACGAGGCAATCTCTCATCGTCAGGATCAAAACCCAATATCCCTGCAAGTAATGCCCTGTCTGTACCATGCCCCTTATAAGTTCTGGCAAAAGATTCGTATAAAATAAATTCCACCTCTTTTATCTCATCGTCCGCAATTTTTCTGGCAATTTTAGCAAGTCTAGCCGCCCCCGCAGTATGGGAACTGCTCGGGCCAATCATTATAGGTCCCATAATATCAAAAACAGAAAATTCCCTCATATCAATCCCCTTTACTCTTTCCCTATTTTCCTTACCCTAACCTTTTTTACTTTACCTTCTTCCAAAAGCATCTCTTTAAAAGCCTGGTCAATAGAAAGGCCCTGTTGATATTTTAAATACACCTTTTTAAAAAAATCTTCTCCGTACTTTTCAAATAATAGGCTTATGTATTCATTTTCACTTTCTTTATCATGCAGTACTTCTCCAAAAATGAAATTTTTAAAACGAGATAATCTTAATCTCATAGTCATTCTTCCTTTATCAAAACCGCTCTGGTAGGAGCTGCTTCTGCTCCTTTTATTTTGAGAGGAGCAGCAAATAAGAAATACTCGCCTTCTTCTACATCTTTTAATCTCAATCCTTCCAAAATCAATATACCAGATCCAAGAAGAATCTTATGAGTCTCATGCTCTGGTTGGTCTCTCTCAATGCCCAAAGCATCGATTCCCACTCCAATTACGCCTTTTTCCTTCAAAAATTCTGCACCGCTTTTTTCGAGATAGACAAATTGAAAATCAAAATCCTCTCTAAAAGAATTCCGAGTTTTAAAAATCACAAAATCTCCCTTTTCAATTTGCTTATCTTTTAAGTCTTCCGCTGTTATTTTATCAGATAAGTGAGTAAAATCGAAAACTTTGCATTTTGTTATAACCTTCTTAAGGTCAATATTTTCTATGGTATCTCCCCCATTGAGCATGTGGAGAGGGGCATCAACGTGAGCCCCTGTATGCATATCCATGCATATACGGGATTCAGTCACATCGCCCTGTTGTACTGTAATTGTGTGTTGAGGTCTTTTCTCTTGTTTGTTTTTATAAACCGTCATGTTTTCATGAATTTCCATAGAGATGTCATATATTTTCATTTCTATCCCCCCTATCCTATACATTCCACCACATTCTTCCATCTCTTTTCAAAAGCTCTTCGGCTTCTTTAGGACCCCAAGTTCCCGGATAATAATTAGGAAAATCGGGTGTTTTTTCTGCCCATGCTTTAGCAATAGCATCTACAAACCTCCAAGAATATTCTACCTCATCCCAGCGAGTAAATAAAGTAGAATCTCCTCTCATCACATCAAAAAGAAGTCTTTCATATGCCTCTGGAGAATTATTGGATATCTGGCAGTTTTGACAAAAGTCCATATTTACAGGCTCTATAGTTATATCTCCTGCTCCCGGCACTTTGGCATTAAACTGAAGTTTTACTCCTTCCTCCGGCTGAATTTTTATCACAAGCAAATTGGGGAGCAAATTTTTATATTCTTTGAAATACAAAATACCTGGTAGAGGCTTAAATTGAATGACAATCTGTGTGGATTTTTCCGGCATTCTCTTTCCAGTCCTGATGTAAAAAGGAACCCCTGCCCACCTGAAATTTTCTATGTGCACTTTTAAAGCCACAAAAGTCTCTGTATTAGAAGTTGGGGATACTTTTTCCTCCTGCCTATATCCCACATACTGCCCTCTCACCACATTTTTTTCTACAAGCTCGGGAGTCATAATCTCTAAGGATTTTAAAACCTTCACCTTCTCATCCCTTATAGATTCTGTATCCAAATTTACAGGTGGTTCCATGGCTGTTAAGGTCAAAAGCTGCAACATGTGGTTTTGAACCATATCCCTCAAAGCCCCTGCTTTCTCGTAATATCCTCCTCTATTTTCTATCCCCACCGTTTCATTAGAAGAAATTTGCACATTGTCTATATATCTTCTGTTCCAAACTGGCTCAAAAAACACATTGGCAAATCTGATGACCATTATATTCTGAAGCATCTCTTTTCCTAAATAGTGATCAATTCTATAAGTATTTCTTTCTGTAAAGACATCTGTTATCATTTTATTTAGTTTTCGGGCAGATTCTAAATTTTCTCCAAAAGGCTTTTCTATAACTACTCTTTGCCATGAAGTTTCATTATTTACCATTCCGTGTCTGTATAACTTTTCTACAATGACGCCAAAATATTCCGGTGCAACTGCAAGATAATATACCCTGTTGCCCTGTGTATTGTATTTCCTATCCAGTTCATCTAAAAAGTAACTAAGCTCCATATATCCGTTGTCATAGTTAAAATCAAATCTTTTGTAGAATATCCTGCTACTTAAATCTTGCCAGATTTTTTCGTCAATGTCAAACCGAGAATAGGTTTTAACAGACTCTAACACCTCATTTCTATATTCTTCTTCACTTTTATCTCTTCTTCCTATAGCGACCACCGCAAAATTTTCAGGCAAGATATTTTGATATTTCAAGTTGTAAAGGGCCGGCATCAATTTTTTATGGGTTAAATCTCCTGTTCCACCGAATATGACCATCACGTTTGAAAGGTCTTTATCTTTCATGTTGATCACCTCGCGAAAATGTTGTTAAACGATTCCGTGCAACTATTTATTGTCAATTAATACTTTTTATCTTGAGTAGTTATATTATTATACCACATATTTTAAAATTTTAAAGCAGGGTTAATCCCTGCTAAATCGCTTCAATATTATTTTATCCCTATTTTTATATACTATATAATCCCTTGTAATTTCTATAATTTCCCCGTTAGCTTCAGAAATTACATTTCCCCGCAAATCCTCAACTTTATTGCCCCCAGTTATAACCCCTACGATTTTCTCGTTGAAGAGTACAACTAAATCTTTTGGAGACTCACTCTTTTTGAGCAAGATTCTATTCCATAACCTCATAGACCTATCTAAGCCACCATAATATATTTCTTTTATTTCTCTACCGCTTATTTTCCCTGTATAGACTTTGTCATCCCTATCTATCCCTAAAAGGATATAATTGTTATTTGAACTTAATAAAAGTTCTTTTTTCCCATCTTTTAATAAATATAGCCTGCCATCGCTAGTTTGAAAGACTAAATTGTCTTTTTTCTGAGTCTCCACCATTTTTTCTATTTTCTTTACAGGAAGGTAAATTCTCCTTACTTCTCCCATTATATTTACCTGATAGAGCCTGTCTCCATACGGAGTACTAGCTTTCAAATAGATCACATTTGTAAGGGGCGATAGGGTTACGCAGCTAATGAAGCTTTTAGGGGGCAAATATATTTTTGTATATACAGTATTGTATAAGTCATTGTCTACATCGTAAGATTTTAATTCAATTTTTATTCCATTTGGGAAATCCGTCTTAGAAAAATACAAAATCCTATTTCTGTCTGGAAGCCAAGTATAATAATCTCCTTCTTTTGTAGCCTTCTCAATTACCTTTAAAGTTTTTCCTGATTTGGTATCGGCTATAATTAAGTTACCTCCTTCGTCATATGAGATGTATTTCCCATCATAAGAGACATGAACATCTTTAGCATAAGATGGAATTTTTGTCTCTATGAGAGAAGGCAGAGAAATACTTCCAAATACTTCTTCACTTTTTATAAAAGGAGTTGAATCCACGAGAAATACGTTATTTAGATAGTAGAGAAATGCCAGTTCTAATGCTAGAGTAGCAAATGCCCATTTTAAGACTTTCTTAATCTTCACCTCAAAAATCCTCCTCATCTTACAAAGAATATGGTAGGAACGGCTCTTTCTCCCAAAGCATCAGAGGGGTGGTTTATCACTTTCCCTTTAAAGTACATCGTAGTAGAAGATCCTCCATCAAGGTTGGCTGCATTATAAGCTCCGTATTTGAGCATTATATCTTGTACATCCTTTAAAGTAGCACCTATGCTCTTTAAAGTTCTGCCATCTATCACCAAAAAAATCACTGTTCCATCCTCTCTCTGCCCTATAGCAGTCCGAGGAGCTATCCCCCAACCTCCGTCTCCTTTTTTTATCATGGGTTGTCCATTAATGACAAGAGCTGGCCCAAAGCTCACTGCCTCTTTTATGCCCATATTGAGGACTTCTTTGTACCTGTACTTTCCAACCATCAACTTGCCATCATCTGTAAAACCAATTAAATCCACTTTTTCATCCGGATTTTTAATCTCTGTATATAGTATTTTCCCTTTGTGTATCACAAACCCCTGAGGAGCTCCACCTATACCTTTCATACTGCTGTCTCCAAAGCCTCCAGCATTTATAGCCGCTAGAGCATTGTAGTGTTTCGCAATTACACTTGTGGTCTCCCCTTCATATGGGAATTTACTAGATATCCCTACTGCTACTCTAGTAGGGTCATGAATCAAAATCACTTTTCCTTCAAAATGCTTGCCGTACACATTATAAAGTTCAATTCTTTTATCCTTTCCCCCGTTCACATGTATTAAATTTTTATCAGTTCTGCCACTTTCTATTTTGCTTTCAGACATTATTTTATCTATCGCCTTTTTGGGCAAAAACAGAGTAGCCAGATATTGGTGGGTAAAAGTAGTCATGGCAGTAGTGACAAAAGTATCTCTCACCCTTGTAAAAGGACCGTAAAACATCAAAACAGGCATGGTAATAGAAACAAAAAGTACCTCAAAAATTATAAAAGCAATCGCTCTTTTAAGCATGTTCCACCTCATTCACATATGATTTGCCACAAATATTATAACTTTATTAGATTAAAAATTTGTTAAAAATGTGTAAAAAATTTAAAAGGGACCTGCATCGTCCCTTTTATCGAATCCTCAGGTACACTTTTAAATAGTCTACCATATCCTTTTCCCTTTCGTCGTAAGTCTCAATGTAAATATTTTTCCCTTCCACAGTATAGCTAAAGTCAGTAAATCCCTGATTCAAAAGGTAATCCTTTACCGCTTTTTCTCCCAAATCTCCCTGCGCTATGAGAATTTTTTCTCCTACATATCTTCCGTTTACGTATATACTAAAAGAGTCTGTCGGAACTTTAAGATTGTTCCTATCTGCCTCTGAAGGCAAAACTATGCCTGGAGCTATTGAATTTTGCCCGTAAGGATAATTTATCATTTTGCATCACCTCTTTATTCTATTTTACTCAAAACAATTTAACATATTCTTAACAAAAAAATACATTGCTTTTCTATTCACAACTTTTTATAATAATACTAAGGTGCAAATACAGGGAGGAGTTATAATGGCAAAGAAGATTCTGTACTTTATATGTACTGGAAATTCCTGTAGAAGTCAGATGGCGGAAGGATTTGGCAAATTTTACGGTGGAGATGACTTTGAAGTATATAGTGGCGGTGTAGAAGCCCACGGTTTAAACCCAAAAGCTGTGAAAGTCATGAAAGAAATAGGTATTGACATAAGCAACCAAACTTCAGACTTAATAGACGAAAATATCCTTTTTAAAGCAGATTATGTTATAACACTGTGCGGAGATGCTAGAGACAAATGTCCTGCTCTGCCTCCTTCTGTAAAAAGCCTCCACTGGGAATTAGAAGACCCTGCAAGAGCAGAAGGCACAGAAGAAGAGATAATGAGAAAATTTAGAGAAGTAAGAGATATAATAAAAGAAAAAGTTAAAGCCTTAATAGAGGAGATAAGAGAAAAATCCCCGGCATAAAAAGCCAGGGATTTTTTACATAATTTTTGCTTCCTTGTGCTTTTTTAAAATTTCCTCAGCAAGCGCATCGAGGGCTTTAAAGTCTTCTTCTTTTGGATAGCCTTTTATATATACTGAAGGAAGAAATTCTACTTTTAAGTTACCAAACATCTGAGTAATCTGGTCTACAGCCTTGCTACCCCAGTTGTAGGAGCCAATCACTGAAATGAATTTAACTTTAGGTTTCAAAGCATTTGTGAGATAAGCAGCATAAACAGCCATTGGATGTGGTCCTACTAGCACGGTAGGAGTAGCTATAACAACTGTAGCAGCGTCCACTAAAGCCATTGCAAATTCTCCTATATCAGTGACAGAAAGGTCAAAAGGCTTTACAATAACCCCCTTTTCCACCAAAGCTGTTTCCAAATATTCTACCATTTTCTTTACACTTCCATGCATTGTCACATAAGGTATTAACACAATGTTTTTAGGATTACCCAAAACCCATTCTCTATAAGCATTCAATATAAACTCGGGATTGTTATAAACAGGTCCATGGCTTGGTGCTATTATTTCTATGTCTAATTCTTTTATTTTTTCTAAATGTTTCTCTATAAAATTTCTAAAAGGCATCATGATCTCAGCGTAATATCTCTTTGCAGCATCATATACCTTACATTCATCAGTAGCATAAAGTTCAGAGGTTGCAAGATGTGAACCTAAAAAATCACAAGTAAAAAGTATTTTATCTTCTATTAAATAAGAAAACATGGTTTCTGGCCAGTGAACCCACGGGGCATGAATAAATTTGAGCGTCTTACCGCCAAGGTCCAAAGTATCTCCATCTTCTACAGTGATAAACTCATCCTCTGTTAAACTGGGGAGAAGATCCATAAGAAATGTCTTAGCCTTCGGAGTGCAAACTATCTTTGCCTCTTTGTACTTTTCTAAAACTGCAGGAATCGCGCCTGAATGATCTTGTTCTGCGTGATGAGCTATTATATAATCAATCTTTTTAACGTCCTTGAGCTGTTCCATTAAAACATATTCTGTTGCGGGGTCCACCGTATCTAAAAGCGCAACTTTTTCCTTACCCTCTACAAGATAAGCATTGTAGCTAGTACCATCCGGCAGGGGAATTAAAGAATCGAAAAGTCTCCTTTCCCAATGAACTGCTCCTATTTTGCTTACGCCCGGTTTTATGACCATTGCTTTCATACTATATCCTCTCCTGTTTTTTATACTTCAAGTATATTATAACAAATAGCAGAAAATAAATAAAGACTTTTTCTTGAAAATTTTTATTATATCCCTTATACTGGCATATATTCAACTTAAAACCTTTCTTTATTGGTATAAAACACAAAAAATTAGCTAACCTATAAATTGTAAATAAAATGAGAGGGTGGGCAAATTGGAATTTACTCCAGCGCATATTGCATACTTTGCATCTATTGTAATAATTATTGTCTTACTTTTGATGAGAAAAGACATAATCGTACCCATTATAATAGCAATTTTTTCAGTTGGATTTTTAGCTACAAAAGATGTAGTAAAAGCGATACAAATACTTTATTCCGCTATACTCGTTTCCGGAATGCGATTGTGGCATATAATAGTGATCATTTCGTTAATAATATCTATGTCAAAAGCTCTAGATGACATAGGAGCAGATGTAATACTCACAAAACCCATAGTAAAATATCTAAAAAAACCCAGCTATTCTTTTTGGATAATTGGACTTTTGGTGATGATACTCTCTTTCCTGATTTGGCCTGCCCCTGCCGTGGGCTTAATAGGCACTGTACTCATAATGCCAGCTTTAAAGTCTGGAATCGACAAAATATCTTTAGCTTCAATTGTATCGATCTTTGGCTTTGGTATAGCTCTTTCGGGAGATTTTTTCATACAGGGAGCACCTTCCATAACATCAAAAGCAGCAGGAATAACCGTACATCATCTAATATCAAACATACTACCTCTATGGGGGATATCCTCCGTTGTAGCAACTATATCTTTATATATCCTATTAATGAAACAGGCATCGAAATCCTTCCCACCATCGGATTACATAGAAAATACTTCTTTACTTCAAAACAAAATACTTCCTAAAAGTTATGCAGTTTCTATAATGGCATTAGTATTTTTCGTCACTGATGTAATGATAATGGTATTTTTTAAAATTCACTCCAGCAGCGCTACGGCCTTAATTGGAGGAACCTCTATAATTGTTCTCATTGTAGCCTCCGCCATCCAAAACAATTTTTTGGACAAAGCCAGGGACTACTTGAGGGAAGGTTTTTTAAACGGTATGAGGACCTTTGCACCTATCATAATAATAAGCGCTTTTTTTCTTTTGGGAGAAACTAGCATGGCGAAAGAAATAATAGGGCCAAGTGCAAAAGGTTACCTTGTTGACCTCGGAACATATTTATCTTCCAACATTCCTCTTAACAAATATACAGCTTCTTTCTTGGAACTGGCAATGGGAATCTTAACTGGAATGTCCGGTTCCGGATTTTCTGGACTTCCACTGATAGGAGCTTTAGCAAAAACTTTTTCCTCTGCTACTTCTCTTGATCCAGCAATTTTAGCTTCAATAGGACAATTGGCCTCCATATGGACTGGAGGAGGTACCTTAGTCCCCTGGAGCACCGCAGTAGTTTCAACCGTAATCGATGTGGACCCAAGGAAAATTTCCAGAAAAAATCTTATACCTGCAGCATTAGCTCTTACTTCAGCTTATATAGCAGCTCTTTTCTTGCTTTAAAGTTTTTAAAAACAAAAAGCCGGAAATTCTTCCGGCTTTCAGACTGTTAACAAAATAAAGAAGTGGCATTTTGTGTGTAAATGCGACTTGTTGTCAAAGCGGTA
>NZ_JBNATX010000018.1:0-39810 GCF_049701115.1 Caldanaerobacter sp.
ACAACAAGTCGCATTTACACACAAAATGCCACTTCTTTATTTTGTCAACAAACTGAAGGAATCCCAAAAGTGATCCCTAAAGATTATTTTTTATTCAGAATATCCTTATTAACCAATGTGCGGGGGACTCTTCCCTCTATCACGTCAATTATATTCTGGGCGACAAGCACTGACATGTCTCTTCTAGCTTCTTCTGTTGCACTTCCTATGTGAGGAAGCATTACAACATTGTCAAGTTCGGCCAGCTCTTTTTCAAATTCTGGTTCTCTTTCATAGACGTCTAAGCCTGCAGCGTAAATCCATTTTTCTTTTAAAGCCTTAACCAGTGCTTTCTCATCCACTACAGGGCCTCTACCTGTGTTTATCAATATTGCAGAATTTTTCATTAGTTTTAGCTCCCTTTCCCCAATTAAATGCCTTGTCTCAGGGGTTAAAGGCACATGTATAGAGATAAAATCAGACTCCTTAAGGAGAGTATCTAAGTCTACGTACTTGGCTCCTGTCTCTTTTTCAAATTCGGGTTTCGGAGTCCTGGCATTATATAAAATCTTCATTTCAAAGCCTTTTGCCATTTTAGCAAAAGCTTGTCCTATTCTCCCTGCGCCTATAACTCCTAACGTTTTCCCGGTTACACCTTTTCCTAAAAAGAGCATTGGCGCCCAGCCCTGAAATTTACCTGCCCTCATGAATTTATCCGCTTCTACCACTCTTCTTGCTGCAGCAAATAAAAGAGCCCAAGCTAGTTCTGCAGTGGCATTTGTCAGGACATCCGGAGTATTTGTTATGTAAACTCCTCTTTTTGTTGCTTCCTCTAAATCTATATTGTCAAAGCCCACAGCATAATTTGCGACAATCTTCACATTTCTGGCAGCTTCAAAAAACTCTTTATCTACCTTATCAGTAAGCTGTGTTATCACTGCGTCTTTGTCTTTTATTTTTTCCAAAAGTTCCTCTTTGGTAAGCATCCTGTCATATGGGCTCACCTCTACCTCGCAATACTTCCTTAAAAGTTCAAGTCCCTCCTCTGGAATAGCTCTTGTTATAAAAACTTTAAACATACTTGCTATCACTCCTCCACTTAAAGTTTATTTAACAATACCAAAAATATTGGTATTGTTAAAAACGAAAGCAGGTTTGCAATGAACACCACTGTAGAAGCAAAGCTGTTCTTTTCATTCATCTGCCTTGCAACAATTGCCACAGTAATCATTGTGGGCATTGCAGCTTCAAGTACAGCAACTTTCTTGGCAATAACAGGCAGGTTCAGATAATAGACCAATAAAAAAGCGATTAAGGGGGTTAAAATTAGCTTTATCAAAGCAGGAATAAAGAGGAAATAGTTTACGTCTCCCTTTTCTATGACGTACATATTCATCCCTATAAATAAAAGGGCCATTGGAATTGCTATACTCCCTATCATATGAGCACTCTTCATTATGACCTCTGGCACATGTATTCGCAGAGATGCTACCATGAAGCTTAAAACTATGGAAATAAAAGAGGGATTTAAAATCTGTTTAAGCCCTTTTATATCAAAAGATTTATCATCAGATAAAACCCAGATACCTAAAGTCCAGAATAAAGGGGTATGCCCCAAATCATAGAGGATGACATATGGAAGACTTATATCCCCATACAGTGCCATATTTATTGGGAGCCCCAAAAATATAGTATTGCTAAAGGAAGAAAGAGCATAAAGAGCATTTTTCTTCTCTTCTGGAACTTTAAGTAGTTTAAAGATAAAAGCGGAAATCAGTAAAGTTAAAACCACAGTAAAAGAGCTCACAAGAGGTAATTTATAAGAGGCTTTTAATAGCTCTGGAGTGTAATTTACATACATGCTGTAGAATATAAGCAGTGGAGTTGCAACCAAAATGGTTAAATCTGCTAGCATCTTGAAATGCTCTTCTTTTACAAGCTTTATATAAGCTACGTAATAGCCAACAGCCATAACAATAAAAATTTCTACAAGGATTTCTGCCATTTTAGATGCAACCATTTTTTCACTCCATTCTTCAATTTCAATTATATCACAGTTTTAAATATTTACAAAAAAGGCCCAACATCATCAGTTGGACCTTTATTAAACCTATGTAAACTGTCTTAAGTGTTTTAATCCCAGCAATAGTCCCTCTTTAACTTTTTCTTCACTGCCCTCATACACAGGGTCTTCGTGCTCTATGCTTATAACTCCATCATATCCACTTTCCTTCAATGTTTTTATAAACCTTCCCCAGTCCACCTTTCCCATGCCTGGCATCCTGTACCTCCAATATCCCATTCCAGGGGAAAGCTGCCTCCCAAAAATTCCATACCTTTTAAGTTTTCCCTCAAAAATTTCCGTGTCTTTTGCGTGGACGTGGAATATTCTGTCTTTGAATTCTGGTATCACCTCTATGTAATCTATAAACTGCCACACAAGGTGGGAAGGGTCCAAATTTAGCCCAAAGTTTGGGGATGGAATCCTTCTGAACATCTCTTCCCAGAGTTCCGGCGTAAAGGATATTGTCCCGGGAAGCCCGTGTATCTGCCAGCCCTCCATAGGACAGTTTTCTATTATGATCTTTACACCCCTATCTTCAGCATACTTTATTATATCCGTAAAAACCCTCTCAAACTCGTCAAAATTGTCTTTTATGCTTTTTTCAATGTTTCTTCCCACAAAGGTTCCTACCATATCAGTGCCCAGCATTTTAGCTGCATCAATGCATTTTTTAAGATGGTTGTTTATAAATTTTCTCTTTTCAGGGTCTTTATCCAGGTTATTGTCATAATATGCTAAAGAAGAAATTGTGAGCCCGTACTCTTTAAAATATTTCTTTATCTCCTCTGCTTCTTCCTCTGTCAAAGTTTCCACGTCTATGTCAGTGCCTGAATAATCCCTAGTGTTATCTTTAGGCCAGCAGGCAACTTCTAAGGATTTAAATCCATTTTCACTCGCCCATTTGGCTTTTTCTTTTAAAGGCATGTCCTTCAAAGCTACTGTTAAAAACCCTATGTACACTTACAATTCCTCCTTTAAAATCCTTCTTAAATTCTCAAGGCTTATTTTTGCACTCTCAAGAGGGGACCTTTTGCACTCATCCTGCTCAACAATCAGCCACTCCACACCATTCTCTTCTGCAACTTTTACTATCTTTTTAAAGTCAATTATTCCCCTACCTATCTCTGTATTGCTCCTATCCTTTCCGTCCATATCTTTTGAATGAATGAGAGGAAGCCTCCCAGGAAATTTCTTCAAATATTCCAGAGGCTCTACTCCAGCGTATTTTACCCAGTAAACATCAATTTCTGCCTTCACCAGTTCTTTATCCGTATTCTTAAAAAGTATATCAAGGCCGTATTCTCCATCATAAATTTCAAATTCATGGGCGTGATTGTGATAGCAGAAAATAAGCCCTTTTTCTTTGCACCTTTCCCCTACTTCATTGAAAAACTTTGCCATCTCAATATAGTCCTCTTTTGATTTATAGGGAACGCCGGGACACACTATATACCTGTTCCCTATTTCAAGGCTGTACTCTAAAACTCCGTTTAAATCCTTCTTCAGTAACTCTATACCCACATGCGACCCGGCTGCCTTAAGACCAGTCCTATCTAAAACCTTTTTAAGTTCGCTTGCCTTTAATCCTCCATATCCTGCAAATTCTACACCTTCATATCCCATCTCTGCCACTTTCTCAAGAGTACCTATAAAGTCCTTCTGAGTCTCTTCCCTTAAGGTATAAAGTTGAAGCGCAACAGGTACCATTTTTCAAACCTCCTTTAAAGAACTATTTCAACTCCCTTTTCAGCAGACAGATACGCCGCATCTATTATTTCCATAAGTTTTGCTCCCTCTTCCGCTGAAGCCAAAGGTTCTTTATCTTCTTTTATGCAGTTTACAAAGTGTTCAAACTCGTCTAAAGGCTTCTTGGGATAGTTTGTATTTGGCATTATGTCCACTAAAGTATTCACAACTTCTGAAAATACCTTTATCTGACCATTTTTGAACCATATACCGCCTTTATCTCCTAAAATTTCATAGTAGTTGTAATCTCCCTCAATATTAGAGGCCCAGCTAAATTCAAAGTCAATTGTAGTACCATTTTTAAGTCTTATAAATCCTACTGCCATATCCTCTACATTGTAAATGCCATTGCCTGATTTTGCTTCACTCCATCCATTCCAGCTTATGCTATTTGAAAATTTAGAGTAGGTAGCTGCCGAAACGGACTTAACCTCCGGATAGTCCATAAAATACATGACCAGGTCAATAAAATGCACGCCCAAATCTATCAAAGGCCCTCCTCCAGATAATTCTTTTGTGGTAAACCATCCGCCTTTACCCGGAATGCCTCTTCTCCTCCTCCATCCCGTCTTTACATGGTATATTTCTCCAAGATAGCCTTCTTCTATGTATTTTTTTACAAAGTAAGATTCGTTTGTAAATCTGTTATTTAATCCCACCATAAATTTTGCCCCATATTTATTCTTCGCTTCAACTACTTTGTGGGCCTCTTTGGCATTTAAAGTCATGGGCTTTTCGCAGTGGACGTGAATTCCCTTCTCCATCGCCTTTATAGAAATAGGAGCATGCAAATAATTGGGAGTGCATATGCTAATGAGGTCAAGTTTTTCTTTTTCAAACATTTCTTCATAGTTTTCGTAAACATGAGGAATACTGTACTTCTCTGCCAGCCTCTTAGCTGCCCCAACATCCGGGTCAGATATGGCTACAATTTCAACATCTTTTAATCTTGAATAACCGAGTAGGTGCTTGTAATCGGCAACTGCACCTGCACCGACACATGCGTATCTGAGTTTTTTCATGCATAAACCCCCATTACTTATTAAAGTATACAGGCTCTCCTGTCTTAGCTGATGTGTAAATAGCCTCTAGTATCTCGCTTACTACCAAAGCTTCTTCTGGCTTTACAATTGGCTCTCTGTCATTTACAACGGCATCTATCCAGGACTTGGCTTCCAGATACCCGGGGTCTTCTCCTTTCCCTTCGTAATACGCAACACCGCCTATGTCAAAAGATACTTTTGTAGTGTAAAGGCGTCCAAACCTCTCGCCATTTATGCGAAGCCCATCTCTCATATCGGCTCCACCTTCTGTACCGCAAAGAGTCGTCATCGCTTCCCCGACATCCAGTGTGTTCAAAGCCCAGCTGGATTCTAATATGATGGTAGCCCCATTTTCCATGACTATAAACCCAAAGGCAGAATCTTCTACTGTGAATTTTTCAGGGTCCCACGGTCCCCATGCGTTTGCCGCATTTGCCATCTTGCCTAATTTGTGGTACACTGTGCCAACCACCATCCTGGGGTTGTAATTGTTCATCATCCAAAGGGTCAGATCGAGAGAATGGGTTCCTATATCGATTAGAGGACCTCCTCCCTGCTCTTCTTCATCTAGGAAAACCCCCCATGTGGGAACAGCACGGCGCCTCACTGCATACGCCTTTGCAAAATAAATTTCGCCAAGCTCTCCATTCTGGCAAATTTTATGTAAATACTGGGAATCCGGCCTGAAGCGATTCTGATACCCTATTGTAAGCTTTTTGCCTGCCTTCTTATAAGCTTCTACCATCTTTCTTGCGCCTTCTGCAGTCTTCGCCATTGGCTTTTCACACATTACATGCTTTCCAGCGTAAAGAGCATCAACAGTTATGTCTGCATGAGACTTGTTGGGGGTACAAACATGAACCACATCTATC
Organism: Caldanaerobacter sp.; assembly: GCF_049701115.1. Lineage (NCBI taxonomy): Bacteria > Bacillati > Bacillota > Clostridia > Thermoanaerobacterales > Thermoanaerobacteraceae > Caldanaerobacter > Caldanaerobacter sp. Next base: position 5,706 of record NZ_JBNATX010000018.1, read on the forward strand.
GTTTTATCTTCAAGAAGTTTTTTGTAATCCGTATATACTTTCGCGTCTTTTGTGCCATATTCTTTTGCCGCCTTCCTAGCCCTCTCTTCTATGATGTCACAAAAGGCCACCATTTCAACATTGTCCAATTTTGCCAAAGAAGGCATGTGCTTTCCAAAAGCTATCCCTCCGCAGCCAATTATGCCTACTCTCACTTTTTCCTTGGACATTTTTCTTCCTCCCTTTGATGTTTATTTTGAAAATTGCCTCAAAGGGCAATTTTTAATACTTGACTGTTGACTCCCTTATAACAAGCTCGTACTCCAGAAAAATTCTCTGCGGCTCTTCCAGTTCCCCTTCAATATGCTTTAAGAGGACCTCCATCGCGATACATCCCAAATCGTATTTAGGCTGAGATACCGTGGTAAGAGACGGGTCGTACATGGAGGCAAAGCTTATATCGTCAAATCCTACAACTGCTACATCGTCCGGAACTTTAAATCCCTCTTCTTTTAAAGCCTTTATAGCTCCGATAGCCATTATGTCAGAAATTGCAAATATGGCAGTAGGCCTCTCTTCTAGAGATAAAAGCTGTCTGGTTAGTCTCATCCCGCTTTTAAAACTGTAATCCCCATATTTTATCAAATTCTCATCAAATTCTATATTTGCATCCTCCAGGGCCTTTCTGTATCCTGTTTCTCTTTGCCTGGTGGAAATAAAGTCGTTTTTACAGGTAATCAGCGCTATCCTTCTGTGGCCCAAATTTATAAGGTGGTTTACAGCTTTATAGGCAGCAGAAAAATTGTCTATAGAGACATAAGATGCACCCGCTCCTTCTATGTATTCACAGCATTGAACTACAGAGTAATTGTTAGCCAGAAGAGTTAACTCGTCTTTTCCCATAACTGATGCCATGAGGATGACTCCGTCTGCCAGCTTATTCTTCAAAAGTTCCAAATACGCTTTTTCCCTCTCAGGATCTGAATCTGTGTTGCAAAGCATTACATTGTATCCATTTTTATGAGCTACATCTTCTATTCCCTTTACAACTCTTGCATAGAAGGGGTTCGACACGTTTGGCATGAGCGCCAGCACCATCTTCGTTTTCAAGCGCCTTAAATTTCTGCCAAGAAGATTGGGATGGTAATTTAACTCTTTTATGGCTTTTAAAACTCTCTCACGAGTCTCTTCTGATACCAAATCGCTATTGTTTAAAACTCGTGAGACTGTGGCAACAGAAACCCCTGCCCTCTTTGCAACATCTCTTATATTAGCCATCGCAAGCCTCCTGTGTAACAGATTACATAGTATTTTTCAATAAATTCTAACCATTTTTCCTGCAATTTTTGTAACGCATTACATTAACTATTATACCACTAATTTTTAAAAAATCAATAATTAAAAAAGCCCAACCTAAAAGGTCAGGCAATTCACTCTAAGGATTTTATTTCTTCCTCCAAAGCCTGAATTTTAGCCTTAAGATATTCCAACTGGTTCAAAGCCTCTTCTTTCTGTTTGTTTATACTGCCTTTTCCCACAGTCTGATTTAATTCTTCTATTTTATTTCTAATCGCTTCGGTTATTTTTTGCTTATTTTCATCAAAAAATTGAACTGCTTTATTTACGGCATCCTGCATTTCTTTTAAGCTTTTCTCCAATGAGGGCTTTATATTCTCTTTAGCCTTAGGGTAAAGCATCATGCCTAAAGCCGCTGCAACAGCCCCCCAGTAAAATTTTCTGGAGGAAAGAAATTTTAAAATAGCCATTTTTATCTTTCCTCCTTTCTTTCGCTCATTAATATTTTTCCCCCGTTTTTTTGATAAAATTTAATGTGTTATTTGCCAAAAATCATAACTTTTGTTATAGCCTTATACAATTCTTTTGCATTATATTTTTCACTAATTTTAGAAAAATATTGTAAAAATTCTCCTATAGTGTTTTGCCAAAGATCCACTATCTGGTCTTTTTTCGCAGGGTCTTTTTTGTATTCCTTAAAAGAAAGTTCCATGGCATATTTTAAGGCGTCAATTGCCTTTTCAAATTCCTTTTTTACTTCCTCCATCAATCTCCCTCCAGAATTCAAAAAAGTAGTAGTCTAAAGATAATATATGAAACAAAGTAGAGTATTGTCACAAAAAAGAAAAAGGGGACGGTTCCTTTCATCCGAAAAATTTAGACAAACGGAACCGTCCCTCTTGTCTGACACTTATACAACTACATCTACGACACTACCGCACTTATTACACCTATTGCCGTCAAGCCCTTTTATTTTTGCATAAAACCCATGCCTTTCAATGAGAAGATTGTTACAGTAAGGGCAATAGGTGTTGCTATCAATTCCTAAAACATTTCCTATGTATACAAAATTCAGATACTCCTTTGCAATGTCACGCGCTCTTTCAAGGGTAGAAATAGGAGTTGGAGGGTTGGTAAGTTTGTACTGAGGAAAATATCTAGAAAAATGTAGAGGGATATTCTTGTCAATTTGGGAAAGCCATTTAGACAAATTCCTTATCTCCTCTTCACTGTCATTTAAATCCGTCACAATCAAATTCGTAACCTCTACATGACTGTGTTTTGAGGCTTCCTCCACTGTTTTTAGTACAGGATCTAATCTCCCACCTACTATTTTTTTGTAAAAATCTTCTGTAAAGGCTTTTACATCTATATTCATCGCATCGACATATGGAAGTAAATTTTTCAAAGGCTCAGGGTTTATATATCCATTTGTCACGAGAACTGTTTTTAGCCCTTGTTTTTTCGCCTCTTGCAAGCCTTCATATACGTATTCATACCATATGAGAGGCTCATTATAAGTAAAAGCTATACCTATGTTGTGCCTCTGCCTCTTTGCGTGGAGTATGAGGTCTTGAGGCGAGATAAAGTCCCCCTCCCACTTTTGATGAGCAATTTCCCAATTTTGACAAAACTTGCATTTTAAATTGCAGCCGTAAGTACCTACGGAAAAAATATAACTGCCAGGATAAAAATGATAAAGGGGTTTTTTCTCTATAGGGTCCAAGGCAATAGAGGTTATCACTCCGTAATTTTCTGAAAAAAGTCTGCCACCTACGTTTTTTCTAACCCCGCATACTCCATATCGCCCTTCAGGGATATAGCAGTTGTGAGGACATAGCCGGCACCTAACGGCATTATTTTCTGATTTTTCATAAAACATGGCTTCTTTTAGCATTTAAAACACCCTTTGTTCGTGCCTTTCAACCTCAAATTTCTCAATCGTGTAATCCTCATCAGGCCTAATCCCGGCTTTCCTCAAAGCAATAGAAAGCTGCTCCTCTACAGTGTCCACTCCCTCTATATCAGGCAGTAGAAGTCCTGCTCTAAATCCCTTCCTCACGATAACTCCATATCTCTTGGGATCAAGCTCATCTTTTGATTTCACAGGCTGTGGAGGCATTAATACATCGACAGAATATTCGATTTCGGGAAGCTCTTCCTCTCTAACCGGAGGAAAACGGGGATCCTCAAAACCTGCACTTATGGCATTTCTTATTATCTCTTCAGCTACGTTTTTCTTCTGCGGAACTACTGTTCCTATACAGCCTCTAAGCTCTCCCTTTTTATGAAGTGTCACAAAAACTCCCGCTTTTCTTTTGTACATTTCCTCAGGAAGCCCTTCGGGGACGGGCATGGGACGCCCGTATTTCACATAGTATTCAAGGCTTTCTTTTGCAAGTTTCACATAAGGGTCTTCTTCTGCAGAAAATCTTTCAAGTAAACTTGTGCCTTTATAGCCTGTTACATCAAATTTTGCAACACCATACCCGACTCCAAAAGGACCTTCGTGAGAAAGAACATTTGCTCTGACTTCATATCCATCTAAAACCCCCAACATTACGCAGACAGATCTAAAACCACATTCGGCAGCTTCTTCTATCAAATCCTCATCCATTTTTAATATTTCTTCTACTTTCATCTCTGAAAGCAATTGTAAAAGGGTCTTGTCAAAAACTTCTCCTTTTGGAGTGTAACCATTTGGACTGTTTGGAGTCAATTTATGGGATAAATCGCCGCTTGCTATGAAAACTACTCTTTTACTTGATCTGTTTATTGCATCTTTTATTGCAACGCCAAACTCATAAAGCTTTTCAAAGGGCAAAAAGCCATAAGACATGTGGATTAATTTGAAATCAGGATATTGTTTGGTAACAAAGTATAAAGGTACAATTGTTCCGTGGTCAAGCTTTTTGGGAAGTACGTATTTCTTTATGAGTTCCTCACTTACTTCTACTATTGGTATATTCCTTTTACTCGTCTCTTCCACTATTTCTCTTGCCAGGTCTAAATCATTTTCAAATTTAAATTTTACTTCTCTTGCGCCAAATTGAGATAAATCTCCTTCTAGAAAAGGTAATGTAGTTATTGAAACAGCATCTTTAAATACATAGCCATGGGGTGTTATCACTATCACCGTGTCCGGCCACTTTTGTTTTATTTCTTGGGAAATATTTTCAAGAGAGTCAATTGTCTTTTGTATTTTTCTTTCTTCTCCGCGCCCTACCTCGTGCACAATTATAGGAGGATGAGGCATCAGGTAACAACCCACCAGTTCTCCCATATTTAACACCTCTTTGACACTTTCTATAATTGATTATACCACAATAATAAAAGCTTCATCCCATTTATTTGAGATGAAGCTTTATAGCTAATCTTTCTTTATGTACTTTTTTACAATCCCCTCAAAAACAATGTCTATAAGATATGCCGTTCCACTTATTAAAATGAGGAAAAAAGTTATTGGTACAACCTGAAGCACAAGGAAAGCAAGTGTTATTATACCTATTATAAGAATTGTATGAGGCAAATGTCCTAACCCCAGCACAAAAGATGTCTTCCAAAGCCCTAAAAGATTGCCTTCGTAATACTGCGCTGTTAAGAAAGTATAAATTAAAGTTATCAAAAACATAAGTCCCATTGAGAGAAGAAGCCCGCTTAAAATATAGCCAAAGGAGGAGCGCTGGTGAGTAAAAAACTGTATGTCCACATAAAGTATAAAGAGAGCCAACGCCGTGATAAAGAAATTTGCCGTCATCCACCAGAAGTGCCTTACAAATCCTCTCCAGAACTCTTTCCAGACGCTTCCTCCCTCATCCTTTCTCAAAAGGCGTATAGAATAAAATAAGGCATCTGTAGAGTGAAAAACAGTAATAACAGGCAGTGAAGCTAAAAGCCACAGGACGTTTAGTATCATCAGGTCTGTTATAAAATATGCAAAATCCCATAATTTAGAATCTCTCATTTTTTTCACCTTACATCTGTTTTAAAAGTTTTTTATTCACCTTCCCTGTAGGAGTTTTAGGAAGTTCTTTCACAAATTCAAAATATTTCGGGATTTTATAAGAGGCAATTTTGTCCCTTAAGAAAGATTGAAGTTCTTTTCTGTCTGCCTCGGCGCCCTCTTTTAATACTATAAAAGCCTTTATTTCTTCACCCTTCAGAGGGTCCCCAACTCCTACTACAGCTGCTTCAAGCACAGCAGGGTGAGTTAAAAGCACTTCTTCAATTTCTCTTGGATATACGTTGAAACCTCCTGTTATTATCATGTCCTTCAGTCTATCTACAATGTAGAAATACCCATCTTCATCTTTTTTAGCAAGGTCTCCTGTGTGTAGCCATCCATTTCTTAGGGTCTTAGCGGTCTCTTCTGGCATATTATGATAACCCACCATTACATTAGGCCCCTTAAGGACAAGCTCTCCCACTTCTCCTACTGGAAGCTCATTGTCATTTTCATCTACTATTTTTGCTTCAACCCCTGGCAGTGGAAAACCTATGGAACCCGGCTTTCTTAAAGCTTTTGGATCAAGAGGATTTAAAAGGGCAACAGGGGCTGCTTCACTTAATCCATAGCCTTCTACAAGCGGAAAGTTGAATTTTTCTTCAAAACCTCTCTGTACTTCTGCTGCCAGCGGCGCTCCTCCAGATATTGCAAGCCTTAAAGCTTTAAATTGTCCTTTTTCTGCCATTCTCATCAATACTGCAAACATAGAGGGAACACCGCAAAAAACAGTTACGTCTTCCTGTATGAGGGTCTCCAGCGTATCTTTCGGCATGAAAGTTTCTTTAAGTGTTATAGTAGAACCCAGATAAAGTCCTAACAGCACATTGACTGTCCAGGAAAAACTGTGGAAAAGAGGAAGTACAGCTAAAAAATTATCATGGGGACCCAGGTCAATCACCCTCGATACATCGTATAGCATTTTTACGTCAGAGACAAAATTGTCGTGTGTGAGCATAGCGCCTTTCGGTTTACCCGTAGTCCCAGAAGTGTACAAAAAAGCACACACTTCATTGGATTCTATATCTACTGGCGCAGGAGACTTCATTTTTAAAATTTCACTAACAGTATTTTCATCCATTACAACTACATTTTTTAAATTAAGCCTTGCAAGCTGGGACTTATCTACTTTTTGAGCAATAGCAGGGTGAACTACAAGGACAGAAGTCCCTGACTCCATTATGATGTATCCTATTTCTTCTAAAGTAAGCATCATATTAAGAGGGACAACAATCGCTCCTGCTTTTGAAGCTCCCATAAATGAAAATATGTATTCGGGACAATTTGGAAAGCTCAGGGCAACTCTATCTCCTTTTTTAACACCTATTGATTGAAAAAAAGAAGCATATTTATCTATTAAAGTGTCCACTTCTCCATAAGTATAAACTCTGTCTTTAAATTTTATGGCTATGTGACTATCTGAAACACCCGACTTTTTATGCACCTCAAAAATTCTCATAATGATCCTCCTTTAACTTAATATAGCGGCACCAATTATGCCGGCGTCATTTCCAAGCTCAGCCTTCCTTATGTCAGCATAGGGAAGTTCTTTAAACAGTATGTTTTCTGCCACCTCTTTTTTAAGAGGCTTTAGAAGAAAATCTCCCGCATTTGCTACTCCGCCGCCTAATATTATGACTTCTGGGTCAAATAAGTTTATTATGTTTACAATTCCAATCGCTAGATATTTTACATATTCTTCAAAAATCTTTAACGCTTCTTCATCGTACTGCTTTGCGGCATCTATTACATTTTTGGCAGTAATACTCTCTATATCTCCATTTGCAAACTTTAGAATTAAAGTATTTGGATTCCTCTTAGCAGCTTTTTTCCCTTCCCTTATCAAGGCAGTAGCAGAAGCATAAGTCTCAAAACAGCCAATTTTACCGCAATTACATCTTATGCCATTATCTCCAATGACCATGTGACCTATCTCTGGAGCAAAGTGATGGGCACCGCTGTAAATCTTTCCATCCAGTATAAATCCGGAACCGACCCCTGTCCCTAAAGTAATTGTCACAGAAGACCTCGAACCTCTGCCGGCACCAAAAGTAGCCTCTGCCAGTGCAGCCACATTTGCGTCGTTTTCCATGTATATGGGAAGGTCAATGTATTTTCTTATTTCTTTCGCTAAAGGAACTTTCGTCCAAAAGAGATTAACCGCCCTTATCACTATCCCTTTTTCATTGTCTGCAACCCCTGGAACACCAATCCCCATTGACTTTATATTTTTTATGTTTATTCCCATCCGGTTTAAAAGTTCAAAGCTCAGTTCTGCTATATCTCTTGCAATCGCCTCATATCCTCTCTCAGGCTTGGTAGGTCTACTGCCCGTAGCAATTATTTTGCCATCCTCCTCTACCAAGCCAACTGCTATGTTTGTTCCTCCAAGGTCCACTCCTATTCTCATACATCTCCTCCCCCAATTCTTTTTTTCTTTTCCTGTAAATATTGCTTTATCTTATCTACAGAAGTGTTTAATATGAGCTCTTCTGGCATATTGATATCTTCTAAAAGCCTTATCGCCTCGTCAAATCGTCCTACATCAAAGCATATATGAGCATCACTTCCTACCGCCACCCTAACTCCCAATTCCTTAGCTTTTCTGGCTATTATAGGGCATATCTTTTCACTGCCTTTCCGTGAGGTTACAAAAGAACTGTTGTTTATTTCTATAAACTTGCCATACTCTTTAGCGGCTTCAAGCACTTTCTCGATATCGATAGGATATATGGGGTTACCTGGATGCCCTATTATGTCCACGTAAGGGTTTTTTATGGCATTTATTAATGCTTTCGTGTTTCTTTCTACATCTTCACTCGGCTCAAAACATTCATCGTGAAGGCTTGCAATTACAATGTCAAGCTTTTTTAGAATCCTTTCTGGAAGGTCCAACCTTCCTTCCTCATTCATTATGTTGGCTTCTATTCCTTTTAATATTTCAACCCCCTCTACTTTCTCAGGTATAACCTTCAAGTTCCCAAAGTAGTATATATGCGGACCTCCAGGCATTTCTGGTCCGTGATCGGTGATGCATATAAGCTGAAGCCCCTTTTTAAAGGCTTCCCTGGCATTTTCTATAATCGTGCTGAAGGCATGCCCACTGGCAATAGTATGGGTATGCGTATCTAAGACAAGCTTCAATTTTCTCCTCCTCTCTAATTTCTCACCTGTTTTAAAAGTTTTTTATTCAATTCATGGGCTGCGTTGTAGCCCATCTGTTTCTGCCTATGGTTCATCGCAGCAACCTCTACAATAATTGCCAGGTTTCTTCCAGGTCGAACAGGGATGGTGAGCTTAGGAACTTCCACGTCAAGGAATTTTATATACTCGTCCTCAAGTCCCAACCTGTCATAGTACTTATCCTCATCCCACTCTTCTAACTGAATTACTAAATCTATGCTCATGCTATTTCTCACAGAACCTACGCCGTATAAAGTTTTAACATCCAGAATTCCTATCCCTCTTATTTCAATAAAATGCCTTATTATCTCAGGAGCACTGCCCTGAAGCTTGTCTTCTCCTATTTTGCGTATCTCTACGGCATCATCTGCCACCAGCCTGTGCCCTCTTTTCACAAGTTCCAGAGCTGTTTCGCTCTTACCTATGCCACTTTCCCCTAAAAGCAGGACTCCTATGCCGTAGACATCCACCAGATTTCCGTGAATGGTGATTTGAGGTGCTAGCTTCTCATCAAGGTAGTTTATAAGCCTGTTTATAAACTTAGTAGATGCCTCTTTCGTCCTTAGAAGATATCTGTCATGCTTTCTTGCAGCCTCTATTATCTCCTGCCTTATATTTAAATCCCTGGTTACAATGAGACAGGGAATAGGATATGCGAAGAACTTGTCTGCCCTTTCTGCTAAAATTTCATCTGAAAGCTGCTCTACAAAAGTAGTCTCCACTTTACCCATTATCTGTACTCTCTCATAAGCAAAGTGCTCGTAAAAGCCAGCAAACTGAAGTCCTGGTCTGTTGACATCACTTGTGGTTATGTCTATCTTGTTATTTACTGCTTCTACAATGACCTCTAGGTTTAAGTCTTTTATTAGAGTTTCTACAGAGACTTTTTCCACATCTTTCACCTCCGCCCTAAAAACCCCGCATTTAATTCAATTATATTATTTATTGGAAAGTAAGTAAACCTGGTTTATAATATTTTCTAGAGGAAAATGAGGTGAAAAAAATGGATAAACAAAAACTCATGGAGATTTTAAAACAAAACAAAGGGAATTTTATCTCGGGTCAAAAACTTTCTGAGGCTTTGCAAGTCTCACGGACGGCTATCTGGAAGCAAATAAAAGAGCTCGAAGAACTAGGATACAAAATAAATGCTCATCGCAGATTAGGATATTGCTTAATTTCTGAGCCTGACCTTTTAATTTATGAAGAAATCGCCCCTTATCTCACTACTAAATTCATAGGAAGAAACTATATACATAAAGAAAGCTTAAGCTCTACAAACGACATGGCAAAAGAGCTCGCTTACAAAGTGCCAAATGGAACAGTAATTGTAGCAGAAGAACAGACAAAAGGCAGGGGAAGAATGGGTAGAAGCTGGTTTTCCGAAAAAAACTCTTGTATCCTTACATCCGTAATATTGAAGCCTCAAATAAGGCCAGAGAAAACTGTATCTTTAACCCAAGTAGCAGCTTTAGCAGTAGTAAAGGCAATAGAAGAGGTTTGCAGCATAAAAACGAAAATCAAATGGCCAAACGATATAATTTTAAACAGCAAAAAAGTTTGTGGCATTCTGACAGAGATGTCATCAGAAATAGATGTCGTAAACTACATAGTAATAGGCATAGGAATAAATGTGAATTGTACAAAATTTCCAGATGACTTAAAAGAAAAAGCCACTTCTTTGCAGTTAGAACTAGGAAAACCTGTGGACAGAAAAAAGCTTTTAGCTTCTCTCTTAAATAATTTGGAACTTTATTATGAAGAATATGAAAAAAAGGGATTTGAAATATTAAGACCTCTAGTAGTTGAAAACTCTATAACAATAGGTAAAGAAGTGAGAGTAATTTACACTGACAGAGAAATAAAAGGACAGGCTATCACAATAGATAAAGAGGGAAAACTGGTAATAAGAACAGAAAAAGGTGGAGAAATAGCCCTCCTATCAGGAGAAGTCTCTGTAAGGGGACTTTTAGACTACATTTAAACTTCGCCGTGAAAATATTGATAAACTGATTTTGCTGACCTTTCATCCATTCCTTTAACTTTTCTAAGGTCCTCAAGAGAAGCTTTTCTTATTTCCTCAATTGATCCAAAAGCTTCATAGAGGGCTTTTGCCCTCTTTTCCCCAATTCCTTTGATGTCTAAAAGTTCTGTCTTAAATCTTTTACTCTGCCTTTCTCTATGAAAAGTTATAGCAAACCGGTGAGCTTCTTCCTGTATTTGAGCCACAAGTCTAAAAGCCCTTCCAGTCACAGGCATCTGGACTTCCCCAGAAACCCCTACAAGTCCTCTCGTCCTGTGCCTTGAATCTTTTACCATTCCATACACAGGAATAGAAATGCCCATTTCATTTAAAACCCCTAGAACCGCATTCACATGACCAATTCCACCATCTATCAGTATAAGGTCAGGCATATCAATAAATTTAGCTTTTTCTTTTTCCAGAGTACCCTCTTTTATTTGCTTCTCCTCCTCCAGCGCATGATTAAACCTTCTTTCAATCATCTCCCTCATGCTCTGATAGTCATCCTGCCCTTCCACATACTTGATAGTAAACTTCCTGTACTCGCTCTTTTTAGGCTTTCCATCAACAAAAACCACCATAGAGCCTACGTTGTCATCTCCTCTCACATTGGAAATATCATAGGCTTCTATCCTCTTAGGGTATTCAATCCCTAAAAGGTTTGAAAGCTCTAATACAGCCGGGTCTTTTAATATCTTTTCTCTCGCCAGGATCTCGTTTTTTAGAGCTTCTACCGCATTTTGATACACCATGTCCACAAGCTCTTTTTTCTTTCCTCTTAAAGGTACTGTAATGCTCACTCTGTTTCCCCTCTTCTGTGAAAGCCAGTCCTCTAGAAGGTCCTTTTCCTCTAACTCCACATCGATTATTATTTCTTTTGGCACAGAAGGAGAACTCTCGTAAAACTGCTTTATAAAAGAAGAAATTATCTCTTCTCTTTCCATCCCCTCTGTATTTTTCATGTAATAATATTCTCTTCCGCTTAGCTTCCCCTCTCTTACAAAAAACACTTCTATATGCGCAATATCATCACTTCTCGCCATTGATATTACATCCTGCTCATCTTCGCGGAGAGAAGTCACCTTCTGCTTTTCCGAAATCTTTTCTATGGCAAAAATCTGGTCTCTTAGCCTTGCCGCTTCTTCAAACCTGAGCTCATCGGCAGCCTTCTGCATTTCTTCCTTTAATTTCTCAATAAGCCATTCTCTTTTCCCTTCCAAAAACATGACTGCTTGTTCCACTAATTTTCTATATTCTTCCTTCTTTATTTTCCCTGTACAGGGCGCAGAACAAAGTCCTATGTGGTAATAAAGACATTCTCTCACTTTACCAAGACTTTTCTCTATGTTAACACTACAGGTTCTTATGGGAAACATTTTTCTGACAAGTTTTATAGTCTCTCTAACAGCAAAAGCGCTGCTATATGGTCCAAAATATTTAGCTCCGTCCATGTCTATTTTCCTTGTGAACATTATTCTGGGATAATCTTCTGCCACAGTAATTTTTATATAAGGATAATTTTTGTCGTCTTTTAAAAGCACGTTGTACTTTGGCTTGTATTTTTTAATGAGGTTGCACTCTAGCATCAAAGCCTCAAGCTCTGTATCTGTTACGATGTATTCAAAGTCTTCCACGTGAGAAAGCATTACCTTCACTTTTGGAGGCTGATTGTCAGTGTTTTGAAAGTACTGCCTAACCCTGTTTTTCAAAACAGAGGCTTTACCCACATAGATTATATTCCCTTCCTCATCCTTCATCAGGTATACTCCCGGTTTTTCAGGCAAAAGTTTTAACTTTTCCTGCAAATCCACCTCTCTCACCTCGAAAGATAAGCCTTTATTATGTCTCTTGCAATAGGTGCCGCCACTTTTCCGCCTTCCCCGCCATTTTCAACAACAACGGCTACAGCTATCTCTGGATTTTCGGCAGGTGCAAAAGCCACAAACCAGGCATGAGGAGCACCAAACGGATTTTCAGCGGTGCCGGTTTTCCCTGCCACTCTAATACCCGGTATCTGTGCTGCCTTGCCAGTACCTTCTGGATTTTCCACTACACCTATCATGAGGTTTTTTATCACGTCGGCTACTTCTTTTGTTATAGGAGTCAAATATTTATCGCTAGTATTCCTCTCTATTACAGTACCCGAAAGAGGGTCCACTACATATTTCATCAAATAAGGTTTCATTATGACTCCATCATTGGCAACAGCAGAAACAGCTAAAGCCATTGTAAGCGGAGTGACAAGAATTTTCCCCTGCCCTATTGAAGTCTCTGCTAAAGCAACTTTTCCATCAATTGGGGGAAAGTAATTTTTCGCCGTGTCAATTTCTAAAGGAACTCTTTGGTTCAATCCAAAAGCATAAGCCATCTTCTCTAAATTGTCAATACCAAGCTTAAGGCCTATTTCTATGAAAAAAGAGTTACAAGACACATAAAAAGCTCTTTCATAATTTTCTTTACCGTGAGCAATACCTCCAAAATCACTTATTTTACTGCCATCCACTATCACATAACCTTTGCAGTCATACACCTCTTTAAAAAGTTCTGGCATATAGGTCAAAACTGCAGCAGTTGTTATTATTTTAAAAGTAGACCCCGGAGGATAAAGGCCTTGAGTCGCTCTATTCAAAACTACATGTTCAGGACTTGTCATTATCTTTTCCCAATCTTTATCGAGAAGATTGGGGTCATAAGAAGGAGTAGATACCATTGCAAGTATTTCTCCGGTTTTAGGATTTAATGCAACTACAGCACCTTTTTTACCTTCCATTTCCCTGTAAGCCAAATCCTGAAGAGTCTTATCTATGGTGAGGTAGACATTATCCCCTATCTGACCTTTCCCTAAAACAAGTTTTCTCAAAAGCACCATCGGATCAGAACCCACCATGCCAAGCAGTTCCCTGTCATAAGCCCTTTCAATACCGGTGCTACCCTGCTGATATATCCTGCGGCTATATCCTATCACCTGCGCAAAGGCAGGTCCATCTAGGTAAATTCTCTTTTGCGTCCCATCAGCTTCTATCACGCTTTTTGCAAGCACAATGCCATTTCTATCAAGAATGCTACCCCTTAAGATTTTCTTTTCTTGCTCTATGAGCCTCCTATTGTAAACACTGTAAGAACTGGTAATTAATTTATCCCTTTCATACAGTTGAAAATACGTTAAGTAAGCGATCAAACTAAAAAAGAGGAGGCCAAAAATGCCAAAGAGTATTTTAATATTGCGCTTCAAACTGGACACTCTCTTCCTCCTCTCCAACAGAAATGCCATTTAGCATTCCCAGTGTAAAAAAGCTCATTACCATTGAACTTCCTCCGTAGCTCACAAAAGGCAATGTAACTCCTGTAAGAGGTATGAACTTTATGACTCCCCCTATAATAGTAAAAACTTGAAGGCTAAACATGGAAATAAGACCTGCTGATAACAAAGTACCAAACTCATCTTTTGCCTCCAAAGCCACCTTAATCCCTCTGTACATTATAACAAAGTACACCAATATTATAGCAATTCCTCCTAAAATACCAAATTCCTCACAGATGGCAGAGAATATGAAGTCACTTGCCACAACAGGGATGTACTCGGGATGCCCCATAAAAAGCCCTGTCCCAAAAAAGCCCCCTGCGGCAATTGCGAAAAGGGACTGGACGATTTGATAAGTCTTTCCTGGTACATCCATCCAAGGATTTAACCAGGCTTCAATCCTCACCCTTACATGCCCAAAGAGAAAATAAGCCAAAATACCACCAATCGCCATAAGTCCAAATCCTGAGGCTACATAAAAAAGGTTAGAAGTCACTAAGAAAACCATGAGGACCGTGGTAGTGTAAAACAAAAAAGCCATCCCTAGATCTTTTTCTAAAGCAAAAATGCCAGCAATTCCTATCGCAATAGCTCCCAGTATAAGGATATTTTTTAAATCTTTTTTATCTTTTAAGTACCTGGCAAGAAAGATTATATATATAACTTTTGCGGCTTCTGCAGGCTGCACATATATCCCATCAAAAGTAAGCCAGTTTTTCGCACCCCCTATTTCTCTTCCCAAAAAAAGTGGGGCAATTATAAGGCTGATTGCCAAAAGAATATAGATATACTCTCCGTACTTTAAATTGTAAAGCCATCCGTAATGTTTAAAAAGAAATGAAGCCATGAAATAAAGAGCAAAACCTATAGCAATCCATATTATCTGCTTTACAAGAAGTTCTGGAGCAACTCTATATATCATTATAAGGCCCATTTCAGTCAAGAAGGCAGTAAGAATTACAAATTGTATCTCCCCCAGCGGAAAAAGTCTAACATGCAAATAATAAACAATAAAAATTAAAATGGGAAAAGCCAGAGTGTAATATATGGTGGTAGTTTCCTCCGGCTTTCTGTGCATAAATAAAAGTGCAAAAGCTATCACAAATATCCATAACACGTCCTTCAAGGCCTTAGAACCTGTTCTTACATATTCATCCATATCATTTCACCCTAAACTATAAACTTTAAATCGACATCACCAAGAGTGATTATGTCGCCACTTTTGATTCTTGCGACCTTCACCCTCTTACCATTTACAAAGGTGCCATTTGTACTATTTAAATCCTCTATATAAAATCTTTTACCTTTTTTCCTAATCAAAGCGTGTTTAGCAGAAACATAAGGGCTTTCTATGACTATGTCACACTCGTCAGACCTTCCGATAGAGGTAACCTCAAAAAGAGAAAAAGTCCCTTCTCCAGTCAAAAAAGAAAGCTTGGCAGAAGTCAGCTGCCTTTCCCTTCTGACCCCTTTTATGTCCATATATATTATCTTAAAAACCCTGTACAAAAAAAGGTAAATCAAAAAAATAAGCACATATTTTAAAATTTGAGACAAAATATAAAACATAAATTCACCTCAATTTCGAGAAAGGACTTTTCTTAAGAACCATCCCGTATATGAATTTTCATTAGCTGCAACCTCTTCCGGAGTTCCTGTAGCTATCACCATTCCTCCTCTGTCTCCACCTTCTGGCCCCAGGTCTATTATATAATCTGCACTTTTAATAACATCCAAATTGTGTTCTATTACTATTACAGTATTACCTGCATCTGTCAATTTGTTTAAAACGTTAAGGAGCTTGTGTATATCAGCAAAGTGAAGGCCCGTCGTAGGCTCATCTAAAATATACAAAGTTCTTCCTGTAGGCCTCTTTGAAAGCTCTGTAGCGAGTTTTACCCTCTGAGCTTCTCCTCCAGATAGCTGAGTAGAAGGTTGCCCAAGCTTTATATACCCAAGTCCTACCTCGTAGAGTGTCATAAGTTTGTTCTTTATTCGAGGGATATTTTCAAAAAATTCCAAAGCTTCCTCAACAGTCATATCTAGGACGTCTGCTATATTCTTTCCTTTGTATTTTACTTCTAAAGTTTCCCTGTTATACCTTTTGCCTTTACAAACCTCACAAGGCACATATACATCTGGCAGAAAATTCATCTCAATTTTTATTATGCCATCGCCACCACAAGCTTCACATCTTCCACCTTTTACGTTAAAACTAAATCTTCCAGGCTTGTAACCCCTCATTCTAGCTTCAGGAGTATTGGCAAATACTTCCCTTATATAGTCAAACACTCCAGTGTAAGTCGCTGGATTTGAACGAGGAGTTCTTCCTATAGGAGACTGGTCAATATTTATCACCTTGTCTATGTGCTCTATACCTTCTATTCTGTCGTGCTTTCCGGGTTTGTCCTTTGCTTTGTAAATTTTCTGTGCCAGGGCTTTATAAAGTATTTCGTTGACAAGAGTACTCTTACCTGAACCTGATACCCCTGTCACACATATAAAAACTCCCAAAGGAAATTCCACATCTATGTTTTTTAAATTATTTTCCTTTGCTCCTCTCACTATAATAGCCTTTCCATTGGGCTTCCTTCTTTTTTCTGGCACTTCTATCTTTATTTTACCACTTAAATACTGTCCAGTAAGCGATCTCTCACATTTCAGTACATCTTCAATGGTGCCTGCTACTACAACTTCTCCGCCATGCTCTCCCGCTCCTGGACCTATGTCTACTATATAGTCTGCGGCATAAATGGTCTCCTCATCATGTTCTACTACTATAACCGTATTGCCTTGGTCTCTTAACCTCTTGAGAGAGTTTATGAGTCTTTGGTTGTCTCTCTGGTGAAGCCCAATGCTTGGCTCATCCAGTATATAGGTAACCCCCACAAGCCCTGAACCTATCTGACTTGCAAGCCTTATCCTCTGAGCTTCTCCGCCGGATAGAGTAGATGCAGGCCTTGAAAGTGTGAGATAGTCAAGTCCTACGTCCACAAGAAAATTAAGCCTTGCTTTTATTTCCTTCAAAATAGGGCGAGCTATCATCTCCTGCTTCTCTGAAAATTTAAGGTTGTCTATAAATTTCAATAACTCTCCTATAGTGAGGTCTGTCATTTCTTTTATAGAAAGGCCCCCAACCGTGACAGCAAGGGCTTCTGGCTTTAACCTTGCACCATTGCAAGCAGGACACGTGACAGGTCTCATATATTTTTCTATTTCTTCCTTTGTAAAATCGGAGGTACTGTTTTCATATCTCCTTTCTAAATTATTGACTATCCCTTCAAAACCGTAAGATTTCCCTTTCGTGTCTTTTCCGTATAGGAGCACACTCTTTAAGTCTTCACTGAATTCCTCATAAGGGGTGTACTCGGTATACCCAAAGTACTCTATTATCCTGAGTATGTTATAATAAGCATAGCTTCCCTGTGAGGCCACAATTCCTGGAAAAACTCCTGTGGCAAGAGACCTTTTAGGGTCCTGTATCAAAAGTTCCGGATCTACCTTCATGAACTCTCCTAATCCCATGCAGACGGGACATGCGCCATAAGGGCTGTTAAAAGAAAACATTCTAGGAGAAAGCTCTTCAATGCTAACATTGCACACAGGGCAAGCATATTTTTCAGACAGAGTAAAACTCTCTCCGTCTATGACATCAATTGTGACAAGGCCATCTGCCAGTTTCAAAGCGGTCTCTATTGAATCTGTAAGCCTCATGTCAATTCCAGGCTTCATTATTATCCTGTCTACCACGACTTCTATTGTGTGCTTTTTGTTTTTGTCAAGTTTTATCTCCTCATTTACATCGTACATTATGCCATCAATCTTCACTCTCACATAACCGCTCTTTTTTATGTCTGCCAAAAGTTTTGAATACTCCCCTTTTCTTCCTCTCACCACGGGAGCCAGGATTTGAATCCTCGTTCCCTCCGGCAGCTCTTTTACCTTGTCTACCATCTGGTCAATCGTCTGCATCGTTATCTCTCGCCCACATATAGGGCAGTGGGGAGTTCCAACTCTGGCATATAAAAGGCGAAGATAATCGTAAATTTCTGTTATGGTGCCCACTGTAGATCGAGGATTTTTAGTAGTAGTTTTTTGGTCTATAGAAATCGCAGGAGACAACCCTTCTATATAATCCACATCAGGCTTATCCATTTGACCCAAAAATTGTCTTGCATAAGCCGAAAGGGACTCCACATACCTCCTTTGTCCCTCTGCATAAATGGTATCAAAAGCCAAAGAAGATTTCCCAGAACCCGACAATCCGGTGATAACAGTGAGCTTATCCCTTGGAATTTCCAAATCTATATTCTTCAGGTTGTGTACCCTTGCTCCCTTTATTACGATTTTGTCTTTTGCCATACTTTTCTTCACCTCAAGCTAACTTCCTCCAGTTGTTTCCTAAGTTCAAATATCATGTCTCTCAATTTTGCAGCTTTTTCAAACTGAAGTTCTATTGCCGCCTGCCTCATCTCTTTTTCAAGCTGTTCTATGGTAGACTTTATCACATCGGGATCGTAAGAATAAGCTGCCTTTTCATACTTTTCCTCCTCTTCAGCCACCTGTGTTGCCTGTATGACATCCCTTACTCCTTTTACTACTGTCTTTGGCACTATGCCGTACTTCGCATTGTACTCCATTTGAATTTTTCTTCTCCTATTTGTCTCATCTATAGCTCTTCTCATAGAATTTGTTATTGTATCAGCATACATTATAACTCTTCCTTCAGCGTTTCTCGCTGCACGGCCTATCGTCTGTATAAGAGAAGTCTCTGACCTCAAGAATCCTTCTTTATCCGCATCCAAAATAGCCACCAGTGCAACCTCCGGAATATCAAGCCCTTCTCTCAAGAGATTTATGCCTATTAAAACGTCAAATTTGCCCAATCTCAGATCCCTTATGATTTCTACCCTCTCAATTGTCTCTATATCTGAATGTAAATATCTCACTCTTATTCCCATTTCTTTTAAGTAGTCTGTCAAATCCTCCGCCATCTTTTTAGTCAAAGTTGTAACTAAAACCCTATACCCTTTTGCAACAGTCTTCCTTATTTCCGCTATTAAATCGTCTACCTGCCCTTTCACAGGTCTCACAATCACCTCCGGGTCTACAAGCCCTGTGGGCCTTATGAGCTGTTCCACCACCTGTTCAGAATGTTCCATCTCATAGGGTCCAGGGGTTGCTGATACGAAGATGACCTGATTTACCCTTTGTTCAAACTCCTCAAAAGTAAGAGGCCTGTTATCATAGGCAGAAGGAAGCCTAAAACCGTATTCCACCAGTGCCTCTTTTCTGGACCTATCGCCGTTATACATCCCCCGCAGCTGAGGAATAGTAACATGAGACTCATCTATGAATATGAGGAAATCCTCAGGAAAGTAATCAAGCAGTGTATAAGGAGGACTCCCTGGAGGCCTCCCAGATATGTGTCGCGAATAATTTTCTATTCCCTTACAGTAGCCCATCTCTTGTAACATCTCAAGGTCGTAATTAGTCCTCTGCCATAATCTCTCTGCTTCTACAATTTTCCCCATTTCTTTTAACTCTTTATATCTCTCTTCAAGCTCTTCCCTTATGCTTTTTATAGCCCTTTCTAGCTTGTCCCTTGATGTGGCATAGTGGGAAGCAGGAAAAATAGCCACATGCTTTCTGTACCCTAAAACTTCTCCTGTTAGCACATCTATTTCCGCTATTCTGTCTATCTCATCACCAAAAAGCTCTATCCTTATAGCTTTATTTGAAAAGGAAGCGGGAAATACTTCTATGACATCGCCTCTTACTCTGAACTTCCCTCTTGTAAAGTTTATATCGTTTCTTTCGTACTGAATTTCCACCAGTTTTCTTATTATCTCATCTCTGTCTTTTACCATCCCGGGCCTTAATGAAAGCATTAAATTTTCGTAATCTATAGGATCACCTAAGCCGTATATACAAGAGACACTGGCAACAATTATAACATCTCTTCTTTCAAAGAGCGCAGCAGTTGCCGAGTGCCTCAACTTGTCAATCTCTTCATTTATGGAAGCATCTTTTTCAATGTAAGTGTCGGTTTCAGGAACATAAGCTTCCGGCTGGTAATAGTCGTAATAGCTCACAAAATACTCTACAGCATTTTCTGGAAAGAATTCTTTAAACTCGCTGTAAAGCTGTGCAGCAAGAGTTTTGTTGTGAGCAATCACCAGGGTAGGCCTATTCAAGCGGGCTATGATGTTTGCCATAGTGAAAGTCTTACCTGAACCTGTAACTCCTAAAAGCGTCTGATATCTATAGCCACACTTTACTCCTTCTACCAGTTTTTCAATCGCCTGAGGCTGGTCACCCGTAGGTTTGAAATCTGAAACCAGCTTAAAGCCTCCCATACCAATACCCTCTTTGCATTTGGTTTATTGTAATATTATAGCACAAAGGACCCCTCAGCACAAATTTTAAAAGTCCTGCGAGGTCCTCACTATCCCATTTTTGAGTTTCGGCACTATATCAAATTTGTCTACTGTCAAGCAAAATTTAATATCTTCAGTATAACCCAGCTCTTCCAATCTCCTCAAATGATGTCCGTATCTCATTATGTCATAAAGGTTGCTTTCATAGGGCTTGTAAAGAAAATAACTGGCTTTTGACAGGTCATCACTCTCAAAATCTATAAGATTTTGGAGTTTTTCGTATATAGCACCGGCAGTTATGATGTCGTCAAAAGAAAATTTTCCTTCAGTTCCAGCACAGACAATCACTGTATCCTTGTTGCTCTTAGATATATATCTTGCAACAGCCGAGACATTCAAAAGACAGCCTAAAATCACTTCTTCAGCAGAAGCAACTTTTTTTAAAGCTCTAGTCCCGTTTGTAGTAGTAAAGATTATGGTCTTCCCCTTAACTTTTTCTGGCACATATTCTAAAGGAGAGTTAGAAAGGTCAAACCCTTCTATCTTCTGAGAATTCCTCTCTCCTGCCAGCAAAAATGTACCTCTGTCAAAGTTTTTTGAAAGTTCTATTGCTTCCTCTACCTCTGAAACAGGTATAACCTCCTTTGCTCCACTAAATAGAGCAGTAGTTATGACACTTGTAGCTCTAAGCGTATCTATGACAACTACATTTTTGTCTTTTAAATCCTTGTCATTAACAGAATTATAAGTTTCGTATGTCTGCAAGAACACTCTACAATCCCCCTTATTCTCCCTTTTTAAAGATATTTTTAAAGAATGTCTTAAGTTTTCTCAAAATAATTCCATCTTCGTTTATATCATAAACAATTCCCACTGTTTTAGGTACTACTAAGATCCCTAAACTATATACTCCTTCTTCGTCTCTGTATTCGTAGTTAGTATAATTCCCCTCCATATCTTTTACAGTAATCCACAGGATTTTAGGCCTTTCTTCTAATACTCTTATTATGTCATCCGGTTCATTCACATAAACCCCATTTACAGTTAAAATAACATCCCCTGGCTTTATACCCATTCGCCTGGCTGGAGAATCCTTAGCGGTAGTAAGAACCATAAGCCCTCTATCAGGAGCAACAAATATAGGAGGTTTGTCCTTTTCCTCTCTCTGCCCTATTATTATTAAAAACTCATGAGCCACAGGAGCAAATATCGCCGCCACGTATTGAAAAATTCTCTCATAAATTCCAATGACTGAAAAAAGTATAAGCATACCGCTGAAGAAAAACAATCGTTTGGAAGAAAGCCTTGTTTTTTCTTCAGGAAGCCTAGTAAGTGCCAAATCTCCATATCCTAAAGCCGCTACAGCAGGAATTATCAAAAAAACTGCTGTAGAAGGGTCTATACCTTCTGGCCTTAACACAGGCCACCACTCCGGCATATGAATTAATTCTCCTGATATATTAGCGGCACTGACTACTGTTAAAGCTGCAAAAGGTATAGGCCAGAATTTCTGCATTGTAAAACCGCCGGCAATTCTTCCATCCTTGAGCTTTATAAAAATTGGAGTAGGAATTCTCCAACCGTCTATGTATATAAGAAGGCTTTCCATGAGGTGGAGAATCCCTACAATAGCCATTAGAGCAGGAACACTTATCTTAGGGGTACCAAATATAAGGCTTACCAGGGATACAATCCCTCCTGAGTAAGAAAAACAAATATATCTCGGGCTTATAAACATAAGAAGTATAGCTAAAGGCCAAACGTATTGAAGCCCTATGTTTTCAATTGTTATCCCTAAAAAAACCATTATTAAGCTGCCTATAGTTGCAGCAATTACTCCATAAAAGACCGAATCAAGTACAAGTTCTTTTATTGGCTCTTGCTCTATCCCCATTATTTCCCTCTCTATGGCTACTTTGTTTCTGTACTGCATTATTACAAGTATTATTACCACCCAAAAAAAAGGAGAAAAAACAGAAAGAGCAATAGTCTCTATTACAATCCAGGTAACCTGTAAAATTGTATTCATCCTCACACCCTACTTTATTTCAGACTTTATAATCTCATAAGCTTTTATAAGCTGAGTATCCCCTTTTAAGTCAGGGGTATCCTTTAAAGTGTAGTCCTTAGGCAATTCAACTACATAATTAGGTTCAATACCCCTTCCCTGTATATCTGTTCCGTTTGGAGTATAGTATCTCGCTACAGTGTATTTAAGTCCTGTCCCATCTCCAAAATTTACAACGGTCTGTACTAGGCCTTTACCAAAAGTAGTGGTACCTACTAGCACTCCAGCCTTTCTATCCTTGATGGCACCTGCTAAAATCTCAGAAGCACTGGCGCTTCCTTTATTAACAAGCACAGCCAGAGGTAATCCCAATCCCGGCCCTTTTGAATAAAACTCTTGACTTTCTGCCCTTCCCTTTGTAGTAACGATAACCCCTTTAGGCAAAAGCATATCCGCTATATTCACACATTCTTCTAAAAGCCCACCTGGATTATCTCTTAAATCAATTATGAGTCCTTTCATACCGTCTTTTTTAAGGCGCTCCAAAGCCTTTTTGAAATCGGAAGAAGTGCTTTGATCAAAAAGAGTTATCTTAATATATCCAATTTTGTCAGGCAGCATGTAGTCAAAAACTGTTTCTAGTTTTATTATTTCTCTTGTTATAGTTTTTGTAAAAGTCTTTCCGTCCCTCATTATAGTTATAGTAACCTGAGTACCCTTCGGACCCCTCATCATAGAAACGGCTTCGTCTAAATTTTTGCCGCTCACTTTCTTGCCATTTACTTCTAATATTATATCGCCAGATTTGATTCCTGCCCTTTCCCCAGGAGTATTCTTTATAGGAGAAACTACTACAATGTGGTCTTCCTGGTCTACAGCTACTATTATACCTATTCCTCCGTAAGTACCTGTTGTCTGCGTCATAAAATCAGCAAACTCTTTCTTGTTCATGTATACTGTATATGGATCCCCAAGAGAACTGGCCATACCTTTTAAAGCGCCTTCTAAAAGGATAGAAGAATTCACCTTGTCTACATATCTATTCTCTAAAATATTAGCTACTTCAAAAAGTTTTTTGTACTGATTGAGCATTTGATACTCCTTCTGGGAAATGAGCACTTTACCACCAGGAAGAGCTATAGAGACGGTGTTTGCTATAAAAAATGTAAGCACATTTGTCACTATAAGAAGAATAGCCAACAACACGTAATATTTCTTTTTTGACATCTTTCCCCCACCTTTTTTAGTCTCCTTTTTATTATACAACATTCTCTCAATAAAAAAAACAGACAGGCTATCTAAGCCAGTCTATGGGATTCACTGGTACACCATTTTTTCTCACTTCAAAATGAAGGTGAGGTCCTGTAGAAAGGCCTGTACTTCCTATCCTTGCTATAACTTGTCCTCTTTTAACACTGTCTCCCTCATGCACTAAAAGAGCCGAACAGTGAGCATAAAGGGTAGAAATCCCATCTCCATGGTCAATTATGACAGCATAACCATAGCCTCCGTAATAGCCTGAAAATATAACCTGTCCATCTGCTGCTGCAACAATATCGGCACCTGTCTGCGCAGCTATATCAATTCCTGTGTGCATTCTGTAAGTTCCCAAAATAGGATGTAATCTCATACCAAAAGGAGAGGTTATCAAGTCACTTGAAGGAACCGGCCATAGGAGTTTTCCGCCACTGTATTTAAGCTTCGACTTCCTTTGAAGCTCTTGAATCACTTTTTCAAGTTGTGCAGATTCCCTCAAAAGTTTGTCTTCCTGTTCTTCATAATATTTTCTCTGTCTTTCAAGGTCTCTCATCAAACTCTCCCGCGAAGCCATGGCCACTTGAATCTCTCTCTGTCTTGCTGCTATCTGATTCTTATAGCTTTGAGCTTCTTTTTGCATGGCTGCCAGCTGTTTTTCTTTTTCTGCTATCAGTTCCCTCTGTTTCTTGTAAGTATCAAAAAGGTTAGCATCGAAGTCCACTATACATTTAACAATATCAAGTCTTGTGATAAAATCCGCAAAGCTTGTGGCGTTTAAAAGTACATCGAGGTATCCCCATTCACCGCTTATGTACATGGCTTTTATTCGTTCTTTCATAGTGTCATACTGCTCTTTTTCTTTCTTTTTGGCTTCTTCAAGATCGTTCCTTGTCTTTTCCAGTTTGGCCGTTATTTCCTGTAACTTTTTCTGAGCATCGGCCAGTTGCTGTGAAGTAATGTTTAACTTCTTATCCAGCTCTTTTAATTGAGTTTCGATGTCATTTTTTTGATTGATTATCTCCTGTTTTTTCTTTTTTGTCTCCACCAGAGTTTTTTGAATTTGATTTAGCTTGTTTTTAGCGTCCTGCAGCTGGTCAGCTTTAGGATAGGAGCTTAAAAGAGCAGTAAAAAGAAAAACAGCAGCAAACACTATCCACTTCAATCTGTACTTCTGCAATGTCACTTCCCCCTTGTAAATTTTATACATTTAAGAACCTTTTTATAGAAAGGCCGCTTCCAACAGCGCCTATTAAAGCTCCTATAACTGCAAAATAAAGAGCCATGTCCTTAATAATCGCAGATAAAGGAAGTAAATCAAAGACTACTAACCGATTGCTTACATAATCCAAAGTATACCCGTACATCAAAGCTAAAACTGCTACAGAAAGCAATGCTCCCAGCAAACCCAGTACCACACCTTCTATTAAAAAAGGCCATCTTATAAACCAATCTGTAGCACCTATATACTTCATTATGTTTATT
Organism: Caldanaerobacter sp.; assembly: GCF_049701115.1. Taxonomy (NCBI): domain Bacteria; kingdom Bacillati; phylum Bacillota; class Clostridia; order Thermoanaerobacterales; family Thermoanaerobacteraceae; genus Caldanaerobacter; species Caldanaerobacter sp. The sequence continues at coordinate 30,618 of NZ_JBNATX010000018.1, forward strand.
TCTCTTCTTCGTGCAAAAACTCCTAATTTAATAGTATTTGAAATGATAACAATGGAGATAACAAAGAGAATACTTATTATAGCAAGCCCTGCAATCCTTACCACTCTTATTATGGCGAGAAGTTTTTCTACTACGTCTTGTCCATAACTCACCTGTTCAATGCCCTTTATCCCTTTTATATCATCGGCAACATTTTTTATAAGATTAGCATCTTTAACCTTTATTATATAAGATTGGGGAAGTGGATTGTCTTTTTCAAGACCTTCTAAGAGATAACTTTTTTCTCCTAACTGTTTTTTAAACTTTTCCAAGGCTTGTTCTTTTGATTCGAAGACCACAGAAGAAACACCATCTATGCTTTTTATTTCTTCACCTATCTTATTTATCTCTTCCTCCGTCAGTCCATCTTTTAGAAAAGCCTTAAGCTCCAACTGAGATTCAACCTGATATGCCATGTGATTTACATTTAATATTATCAGCAGAAACATACCAAGTATCACAAGAGCCGCCATCACGGAGGTGATAGAAGCTATTGTCATCAATCTATTTCTTGCTAAATTGCTAAAGCCCTCTCTTATAAAGTACCTGATATTTCTAAAGAGCATAACCGTACACACCCCTTGCTTCATCCCTTACTATGTTTCCTTTTTCTAAAGCTATAACCCTTTTCTTCATGGCATCGACTATATCCTTGGCGTGAGTAGCCATCACCACGGTCGTTCCTCTTTTATTTATCTCTGCCATGAGTTTCACAATCTCCCAAGAAGTATCTGGATCTAAATTGCCTGTGGGTTCATCTGCTATCAAAATAGAAGGGTCGTTAACAATAGCTCTTGCCAGTGCAACCCTTTGTTGCTCTCCGCCAGAAAGCTGTTGAGGATACTGGTCTGCCTTATCGCTTAGACCTACCAATGAAAGGACCATCGGCACTTTTCTCCTTATTTCCTTCGGATGAGCACCTACTACTTCCATCGCAAAAGCTACATTTTCAAAGACGGTCTTATTTGGCAAAAGCCTAAAGTCTTGAAAAACAACACCCATACTTCTTCTCAAATAGGGAATCTCTTTTCTCCTCATTTTAGTTATATCTTTTTTATTAACAATAATCGTTCCAGAAGTAGGTTCTTCTTCTTTTAATAAAAGCTTTATCAAAGTAGATTTCCCTGCACCACTTGGTCCAACTATAAAGACAAATTCTCCGCTTTCAATTTCGAAATTGATATTTGAAAGGGCGATAACTCCTTTCTCATATTTTTTAGAAACGTTTATAAACTTTATCAACTCATTTCACCTCGTGATATCATATAGTCTCGCTAAAGTAATCGCCAATTTAAGAATCAAAGCTTCGTCAAATTTTCGGGCATCAAGCCCGGAAATCTTTAAAACCTTGTCCAGGCGATACACAAGTGTATTTCTATGTATATAAAGGTCCCTTGCAGTCTCACTTAAATTCAAGTTATTTCTAAAAAAAGCGTTCAAAGTCTGCATTAATTCTTCATCTTTTAAAAGCTCTTCTCCTATGTGAGAATTCTTTAAAAATTCTTCTACTTTCTCCTTTTCTATCCCCCATAAGAACTCCGAGTAAATATAATCTTGATAAAGATAAATACCTCTTTCCCTTTCAAGCTTTTTACCAAAAAACAGGGCTTTTTCCGCTTCTTTATAAGCCAAATGGAGATTATCAAAAGAAAAGGAAGATAAAGAAGCAGCTACTTTCACGTTTTTAAGATAGCCTTCTGACTCAATCATGTCTTTTATAGTTCTCATTCGCTGTGGTAAGTCTTCCAATCCCTTATGAGGAAAAATCACCACAAACCTATCTTCACTGATTTTTAATATCTTAGCTTCTTTTTTCTCAAAGATATTTAGCACTATCTTGATAGCATCTTCTATTTCATTTTCCGTTTCAACAATTACCAAATGGTATTTTGCGTTCCGATTTATTCTGTACTTCTCAGCATAATAGGAAATTAAAGTGGGAGGTAACTTATTTTCAAGAAGATTAATTAGATAATCCTCTTGAGAAGCATCTTTAATCATATATTTAAAAAGAAGGCTTAAGGCTAATAAGGTCCTCTTTGCTTCTTCCTCTTTACCTCTTAAAAGGATTACAAAAAATAGTATATTGTTATGAAAAATGTTATAACATGTAAATTCTCCTACGTTATATATATTTCTTTCTTCAATATATTCTACCAGTAGGTCTAAAAATCCTTCTTTTTTTTCAAAAAAATCTTCTTCTCCATATATTAAATTGCCTTCCGCATCAAGTATGTAAAGGGGGCCTCCAAAATACCCTTCAAAATCTTTCCCAATTTTTTCGATTAATTCTTTGTCTATCATTTCACTCACCCGTTCCTATTTCTTAGTATACAACAATTATACACTATTTTCTATAAGAAATAAGAGGCAAAAGTAAATTTATGTGGTATTATGTCAAAAAAATAAAGAGGCCTTATAAGCCTCTTTTACCTTCATGAACTTGCTTTTTTATCCTCAATAACAATCGGCGATTCTTTCACTGTTCTATTCAATATTGTCATTTCGGTTTCTTTATCAAACATGTGAAGTTTGTTTACATCAAAGCCAATCTTGATTACATCGCCGGATTTTGCTCTGGTCCTTGGATCAACTCTTGCCGTCAAAGGAACTCCATTTACATCGAGGTACAAGTAAGTCTCTGAACCCATAAGCTCTGTAACATCGACTTTTGCCTCTACAACAGCTTCCGGATAAGCTTCTAAAAACACCTCTTCGTCGTGTAAATCTTCAGGTCTGATTCCAAGTACTATTTCTTTTCCTATATAGCTTGTATCCTTCAATCTTTTAAGGATTCCTTCAGGAATCAGTATACTATATCCCTTAAAAGTAGCATAAACTTTCCCCTCTCTGTTTTCTAACCTTGCATCTATAAAATTCATTTGAGGACTTCCAATAAACCCAGCAACAAACAGATTGTTGGGATAGTCATAAATAACCTGTGGCTCATCTACCTGTTGTATAACTCCATCTTTCATAACAACTATTCTTGTACCCATCGTCATAGCTTCTGTTTGGTCGTGAGTTACATAAATAAAAGTGGTCTGTAACCTCTCATGTAATTTCTTGAGCTCTGTCCTCATTTGTACTCTCAACTTTGCATCTAAGTTTGAAAGCGGCTCATCCATCAAAAACACTTTTGGATTTCTGACTATTGCGCGACCTAAAGCTACTCTCTGTCTTTGACCGCCAGACAATGCTTTTGGCTTTCTATTGAGAAGCTCTTCAAGTCCTAATATCCTGGCTGCTTCTTTTACTTTTCTATCGATTTCTGCTCTTGGAACTTTTCTAAGCTTTAACCCAAAAGCCATGTTATCATACACTGTCATATGAGGATAAAGAGCATAGTTCTGGAAAACCATAGCAATATCTCTGTCCTTGGGCGGCACGTCATTCACTAATTTCCCGTCAATATAAAGTTCTCCGCTTGTGATTTCTTCAAGACCTGCTATCATCCTCAAAGTAGTAGTCTTTCCGCATCCAGAAGGACCTACCAGAACTATAAATTCTTTGTCAGCAATCTCTAAATTAAAATCTTTAACCGCGGTTACACCGCCTGGATAGACCTTATATACATGTTTGAGCACTACCTCAGCCATTCCTTTTCCCCCTATTCGAAAACGTTTGGTTTTATTATAATACTGTTTTCCTCTGTTTTCTATAGGCAGTAGGCATGATAATTTAGTTAAATTTTTGTACAATATACATACATAAAAATCAATATTTTTGAAATTTATCTAAAAACTTGAACCAAAGGTAAACCAAAACTCCATCTACTGCCATCAAAACCCAGAACATTTTATCTCTCATTTTCTTTCCTCCTCATCCAGGGAGATAACTGCAATAGGTTTATAAGTTGGCCAATAGCGAGAAGAGCTCCTAAGTCCACGACAAGACTATAAATGTAATTCCAATTTGTATACTTTAAAGCTCCTACCCTGTGAAGAGAATACTCCATTATAAAAAACATAAAGGTCAGCATGAAAAGATTGACAAGCTGCAAAATTTTTCTTTTTGGATAAGTTTGTGCATATAGTACGCCTATGCAAAAAGGCGCCCCAAAAGTAAAGAAGAAACTTGACTTCAAAATCGTCACAACGGGGTCAGAAAATGAGTACAAATTCAATGAAGTAGCTATTTCATCTACTGTAAGCTGAAAAATAACCGCTATCACTCCTCCCCACACGGTATACTTAATATGTCTTAAATCCACTATAGCCCAAAAAATAATCCATGAAATCACAAAGGTAGCTATCCAGTACAATTTTCTCACCTCTTTAAATTTATTTTGCCCTTTTTTTGAAAATATCTTGACAGCAATTTTCATAAATGATATGATATTTAAAAAATCGAATAAAAATACCTCATCTTCTTTGAAGGTGAGGTAGAGGCGCGGGTCATCAAGAGTAGCATGCCAGAGGTGTTAAGGGCCGATGAAGGTATGTGAAAGGGGTGCCCGCCGAAGCGCGTAAACTTCCTTAAGGTTTACGCAGCTGGGCCTATGCCGAACAGGCATAGGACTGTCACTGAAGGCTCCCCAGGTCTTCAGTGGAGAGCTATCTCGCTACGGGGGAAGGAGGTATTGCCTATGTCTGTGACTCAAATAGACAGCTAAGGTAATACTTGGCTGTATTTTATTTTGTCTTGTAATTTTATAATTTAAATTATTAAAGTAAATGAGGTTGAGAATATGCTACAAGGAACAATGAGGATAAATTCAAAAGGACATCTCGAAATAGGCGGATGTGACACGGTTGCCTTAGCTAAAAAGTTTGGAACTCCGCTTTACGTAATAGACGAGGAACTCTTAAGGCAAAATTGCAGAGCTTTTTACAATAGCTTTAAAAGAGATTATCCAGGAAACGAAGTGATCTACGCCAGCAAAGCTTTCATGACAATGGCTATATGTAAGATAATTGAAGAAGAAAATTTGGGCCTTGATGTAGTATCAGGTGGAGAACTTTATACAGCACTAAAAGCAGGATTTCCTCCAGAGAAAATCTATTTTCACGGCAACAATAAGTCCAAAGAAGAACTTCAAATGGCTTTAGAAAACAATATAGGAAGGATAATAGTAGATAACTGGCACGAACTTAATCTTCTAAATGACCTTGCAGGCAAAATGAACAGAGTTCCTAATATCTATATAAGAGTATCCCCTGGAATAGAAGCTCATACTCATCAGTATGTAAAAACCGGGCAAATAGATTCAAAATTTGGATTTCCTCTTTTTAACGGGGATGCAATGAGGGCTATTGAATATGCTCTTTCTTTAAGAAACGTGAATTTAGTAGGGGTCCATTCGCATATAGGCTCCCAAATTTTTGATTCTTCTTCTTATAAAGCCGAAGTAGAAATAATGATGAATTTTATAAAACTCATCAAGGAGTTTCTTGGCTGGGAAGTAGAAGAACTAGATTTGGGTGGGGGATTTGGAATAGCCTACACAGAAGAAGACGATCCTCAACCCATTGAAAAAATAGCCCGCGAAATGATGCAAGCTGTGAAAGAATACTCCGTTTCATTGAATGTAAAAATGCCTAAAATAATCGTAGAACCAGGCAGATCCATAATTGGCAATGCCGGGACAACTCTTTATACCGTTGGAGCAATAAAGGAAATACCAGGCGTAAGAAAATATGTGGCAGTGGATGGAGGAATGTCTGATAATATACGTACTGCTTTATACGGAGCAAAATACGAAGCTATCGTAGCAAACAAAGCAATGCTTCCAAGGGTAGAGAAAGTATCTATCGCTGGAAAATTGTGTGAATCTGGCGACATGCTCATATGGGACATTCTTCTTCCCGAAATCGAAGAAGGAGACATACTAGCAGTCCTTTCAACAGGAGCCTACAACTATTCCATGGCTAGCAATTATAACAGGCTGCCAAGACCTGCAGCAGTATTAGTTTCTAACGGACAGGCTGATGTAATAGTAGAAAGAGAGACTTATGAAGACTTAATAAAAAAAGACGTTATACCCGAAAGGTTATCAGGTACAAAAAGAAAAATAGTAAATTACTAAAAAGAGAGGGGTTCCCCTCTCTTTTTAAGCCTCTGTTTGTGTCTCGCCTTCCTCTTCTTCAATAGTTTCTTTTGGAACAAGTATGGATACTACAACCTCTTCTGGATCATCTAGCACCTTTACACCCTCAGGAACAGGAATATCTTTTACAAAAAGCGTATCTCCTATCTCCAAGTGGCTCAAATCCACTACAATTTCCTGAGGTATTTTGTCCGGCAAGCTCTCTACTGTCAACTCCCAGAGCTGATGCTGTACAATCCCGCCCTTGCTTTCAATGAGGCCAATTCCCTCAAATTTCAAAGGCACAGTAGCCTCAATCTCCTCGTACATAGACACCCTCTGAAAATCTACATGTATTATTTTACCTTTCAAAGTATCTTCTTGAATTTCTTTTATAAGAGCCGTGTGTGTAGTCCCGTTCACTACCACATTGAGCAATACATTTCTCCCATATTTCTGTAAAAGTTTCTGTAGTTTAGTATACTCAACAGCCAGAGGAATATTCTCTGTCATGTCCTTCCCGTACATAATAGCAGGAACATACCCTTGATTTTTCAATCGGCGAGCAGCACTTTTACCTGTTTCCCTTTTTATAGCCTCAAGTGTAATTGCCTGCATCTTCTCCCTCCTCTTTATTTAGTTTTCAAATACTATTTTACCATCATGTATAAATAATATCAAATCTGTTTGACAGTTTCACTTTTTCATAGTAAACTTTAATTTGGAAAGCGTGCGCCTGTAGCTCAGTGGATAGAGCGTTCGGCTCCGGACCGAGAGGTCGCAGGTTCGATTCCTGCCAGGCGCACCAGAATAATATTCAAAGCATCATACAAATTTAAATTTTAAATCCATTTACAAATTTCATCAATGCATCTGCAATACCATTTAAATCCTGAGTTATCTTTGATATCTGTTCTATCACATGTTTTTGCTCTTCTGTAGTAGAAGATACCTCCTGGGTTGATGCTGCTGTTTCTTCAGTTACTGCTGCAATGTTTTGTATAGCCTCTAGCATTTCGGACCTTCTCTGGGAAATCTTTTCCATAGAATTATTAAGTCTAAAAAGTTCTCCTGCAATTTTTTCTACTGCTTGTTGAATACCATAAAAGGTATTGACTGTTTTTGATAAGGCAACTTCTTGTTCTGCTATGGCTTTACTTGCTTCCTCAACAATCTCATGAGTATCCTCTATGTTTTGTTGAATATCTTTTATAATAGATTCTATATTTTTAGCTGCTTCTGAAGATTGATTTGCTAATTTTCTTACTTCGTCAGCTACCACAGCAAATCCTTTTCCCACCTCTCCTGCTCGAGCAGCTTCAATTGCAGCATTCAAAGACAGGAGATTGGTCTGATTTGCTATATCTCTTATCGTCTCCACAATTTTACCTATCTCAAAGGATTTCTTTTTAAGATAAAAAGTTGAATCCTCTATTCTCCGATGCATTTTCCCTGCAATTTCCGTCCTTTCATTCAATTCTTCTATGTTCTCTAAACCTACCTTTGCTGCTGTTGTGACTGTTTCAGTTTCTTTTTCAATATTTTTCGAATTTTTCATGGCTATATCTAGGTCTTGACTTAAGAGGTTCGTAATTGTCGCCGCTTTCTCAGCGTCTTTAGCCTGTTCCTGAGCACCTCTTGCTATTTCCTCCATGGCATTGACAATTTCATTTGCAACTCTCTCAGCTTCACTTGAAGCCAAGGATACCCGCTTAGAGTGCTCATGTAAAACATTAGCCGCACTTATCACATTTGACGCTAAGTCCTTTATCCCATCTATCATTAAATTAAAACTTAAAGCCAATTTCCCTAGTTCATCATTTGAGTTAATCGAAACTTTTTCTCTCATATCACCACTTGCAGCCTTATTCATGGCTATCATTATTGTCGCCATTTTTGAAGTAAGGCTTTTTGAGAAAAAGTAAGCTATCAATACACCTATAAAAAGACTTATTATACTAAAAATTATCGTGTTGTTTTTTATAAGGGAAGTTTTATCTGACAATTCTGAAGCTTCTATGGTTATAGCTGCCTTCCATCCAAAATTGCTTAAGGTCTCAACAAATGCAATCTTTTTTATACCTCCTTCCGTATATTGGAAGCTACCCTCTGTGGTAAGAATTTTTTTGCCGTAATCGTATTTATTTATGTTAGAAAAAAGACTTTTTCTATTTTTATCGGCGATTACAATCCCGTCGTTTGAAATTAAGTACACATTTCCTGTTTGTCCCACCTTAATAGAAGAAATCATCCTTGACAAAGAATCCAGATTTATATCAAAAGCCAAAACCCCCGCTAAATCCGATGCAGCAGAAGTCGGTGAAGTTCTAACCGCTTTTGAAACTGTAATAACTCCCCCATTTGTTCCAGTATTGTTATAAGGACCAGTCCAGATTATTTCATCGGGGTTCTCAATGGCTTTTTTATACCATTCTTCTGCAGTAGGGTCATAATTTGGGTCAAGAGGAAGGTCCGGAGATTGTATCATCTTTTTATCAGGCGTTACAAAATAGATAAGAGATATTTTCGAATTTTTCGTCTTTAAAACCGTACTAAACAAGTCCTGTAGTTCTTTTTTATTCACCTCAAAATTTCCCTGTCCAAAATCCGAAAGCTGTTTATTAGCTGCCAGAATAGTAAGCTGGGTTTCAATATCATTCTTAAAAAGTTCAACATAATTATTTATCAAGCCAAGGGTATCTTTATTTGAAAGACTTATATTGTTTTGCAATATTTCTATTGCTTTATGGGTAGACATATATCCTGTAAAAGCAAGAGGAACAAGGATTATAAATGCTATAAATCCCATTAATTTTATAAATATCCCTGCGCTGAATAACCCTTTTTCTTTCTTTTTCTTTTTCTTTTGTGTTTTCTCAATTTCTTTCATATGTATACCTCCCTAAACTGTGCAATCGGTTGTATAGAATATATTATAACTCTTCAGGACAAATTTTTCAATTTTTTAAATTAAAAAGAAACTGAAAAATATTTATAACTCTCCCATAAGGGGAAATTCTATTTTTTCTTGAAAAATAAAATTTAAGCTCCCATTGAAAAATAGGAGCTTACAGACTGTTGACAAAATAAAGAAGTGGCATTTTGTGTGTAAATGCGACTTGTTGT
>NZ_JBNATX010000019.1:0-37997 GCF_049701115.1 Caldanaerobacter sp.
CCGGAGCATTAACACAAAATGCCACTTAAATAAGAAGCACCTTGTCAACAAACTGAAGTGCGCTTTTTAGCGCGCTTTTTTGTTTTTACAAAAGTATTTGACATACCTTATAAAGTGTGATATAGTAGACAGCAGAAATTCAATAACACGCTCTTATCAAGAGAGGTGGAGGGAAAGAGCCCGATGAAACCCGGCAACCTGTCCTTTTAAGGATAAGGTGCCAATTCTCTCAGAAGATTTTTCTTCTGAAAGATGAGGGTATGCCTCTTCTTTTAGAAGGGGTTTTATTTTGCTTTTAAGGAGGGAAGAAAATGCGAAGATTTATTACTTCTGAGTCAGTCACTGAAGGGCATCCTGATAAGATCTGTGACCAGATTTCAGATGCCATTCTGGATGAAATCTTAAAAAAAGACCCTTACGCCCGCGTGGCATGTGAGACAGCTGTAACTACCGGCTTGGTTCTGGTAATGGGAGAAATTACTACAGAGTGCTATGTGGACATTCCTAGGATAGCAAGAGACGTCATAAGGGATATAGGATACACGAGAGCAAAATACGGCTTTGACGCAGATACCTGTGCCGTAATAACCTCCATTGACGAACAGTCTCCGGACATTGCCATGGGAGTGAATAAGGCTTTAGAGGCGAGAAAAGGGGAACTTACGGATGCCGAAATCGAGGCGATTGGCGCTGGAGACCAGGGCATCATGATAGGTTTTGCCTGCGATGAGACAGAAGAGCTAATGCCGCTGCCCATAATGCTGGCTCACAAGCTGGCAAGAAGGCTAGCTGAGGTCAGGAAAAACGGTACATTGAGCTATCTAAGACCGGATGGCAAAACTCAGGTGACAATAGAGTACGAAGATGAGAGGCCTTTAAGAGTCGACTCTGTTGTAGTTTCAGCTCAGCATGCTCCTGAAGTTGACCTTGACACGATAGAAAAAGACATAATTGAACATGTTGTAAATGTGATTATTCCTGAAAACATGATGGACAAGAACACTAAAATTTTTGTGAATCCTACTGGCAGGTTTGTAATAGGGGGTCCCCAAGCAGATAGCGGCCTTACAGGGAGAAAGATCATAGTAGATACCTATGGTGGATACGCAAGGCATGGAGGCGGTGCCTTTTCAGGGAAAGACCCAACAAAAGTTGACAGGTCAGCAAGTTATGCGGCAAGGTATGTGGCTAAAAACATCGTAGCGGCGGGTCTCGCTAAGAAATGTGAAGTACAGGTGGCGTATGCGATAGGTGTTGCAACTCCACTGGAGGTTGAGGTAAACACATTTGGTACAGGCAAAATTTCTGATGAAAAAATATCAGAGATTGTAAAGAAAGTTTTTGATTTAAGGCCTGCAGCCATAATCAGAGATTTGGACTTGAGAAGGCCCATATACAGACAAGTTGCTGCTTATGGACATTTTGGAAGACATGATTTAGACCTCCCTTGGGAGAAAACAGATAGAGTGGATATATTGAGAAAATTAGCAGGAATATGATTAAAGCCCGGGCTTTACCCGGGCTTTTGGCGTTTTTTATATATTTTTATAACGCCTTTATTTTTAAAACCGCTCCGCTAAGATATATTATACATTATTTTTGGCAAAAATAAAAGTCCCAAGCCCTTTATATCCCCCTCTAAATAGGTTAAAATTAAATTGTAAAAATATTTTTTAACGGGTGAAAAGCCATGGTAGAGGTAGAAGGAATAGTAGAGGAGATAATCTTTAGAAACGAACAAAACGGGTATACGGTTCTGGAACTGGATGTAGAGGGAGATTTAGTGACTGCTGTAGGTGTAATGCCCTTTGTTACGGTGGGAGAGAGAATAAAGGTGCAGGGGGAATGGGTAGTACATCCTGATTACGGAGACCAGATACGAGTTATCAATTACCAGACTCTTTCTCCCAATACCCTGGAAGGGATAGAGCGCTTTTTAGCATCAGGCCTGATACCCGGAATTGGCCCTGTCACCGCGAGAAAGATTGTAGAAAGATTTGGGCTTGACTCTCTTCATGTTATAGAGACGGAACCACATAGGCTAAAGGAGATAAAAGGTTTAAGCGATGAGAAGATAAAGAAAATAAGTGAAGCTTATGAGATGCAGAAGGGAATAAAAGAAGTAATGGTGTTTCTACATCAATTCGGGATCTCTAGCCATATGGCTATAAAAATATACAAAGAATATGGAAATAATGCAATAGAGATAATAAAACAAAATCCTTACAGGCTTGCTGATGATATATTCGGCATAGGGTTTAAGACCGCTGACAAGATTGCGGAGAGCTTAGGCATCGACCCGCATTCCACATACCGCATTTCTGCAGGGGCGAGATATGTCTTAGTGCAGTATGCTGCAAATGGGCACACCTATGTGCCAAAAGAACTTCTCAAAAAAGAAACTGCCCAGCTTCTTGAGGTAAGCGAAGAAGAAGTGGAAGATGCTTTTGTGCTTTTAGCTCAAAATGAAAAAATACATATAGAAAAGTTTGAAGACAATACAGTAGGGGTTTATTACATCCCCTATTATGTGGCAGAACTTCATACTGCAGAAAGGCTTTTTACAATGACAGTGACCCAGTGCGAAGATTTAAATATAGATGTAGAAAAAGAAATAAGGAATTTTGAAAAAGAAACAGGAATAGTTTTAGATAAAAATCAAAAATTAGCGGTAACAGAAGCCATAAAAAATTCTGTAGTGGTCATAACAGGGGGACCTGGCACGGGTAAGACTACGATTATAAACTGTATAATAAGGATTTTTGAAAAAGCCAACAAAAAAGTGGCTCTTGCTGCTCCCACAGGAAGAGCTGCAAAGAGGATAACTGAAGCAACGGGGAAAGAGGCAAAGACCATTCACAGACTTTTAGAGTATACCTATACGGAGGAGGAAGGGAAAGGGTTTAATAAAAACGAAAAAGACCCTTTAAATTACGATGTAATCATAATAGATGAAGCTTCTATGGTGGATATTTTGCTTATGAATGCTCTTTTAAAGGCTATTCCTGCCGGATCAAGGCTTATTCTCGTGGGGGACGCTGACCAGCTCCCATCTGTTGGAGCAGGAAATGTACTAAGGGACATAATAGACAGCGGAATTGTAAAGGTGATAAGGTTAAAAGAAATCTTCAGGCAGCAGAAAGAAAGCCTTATTGTGGTAAATGCTCACAAAATAAATAACGGCGAATATCCTACCTACAATGACAAAAATGGCGACTTCTTCTTTTTAAGTGTACCTACGCAGGAAGACATGCTAAAGACAATACTAGACCTTGTCACCAATAGGCTTCCTAAAGCTTATGGCTTTCATCCTGTTAATGACATTCAGGTTCTAACTCCAATGAAAAAAGGGTTAATAGGAGTTCACAATTTAAATATAGAACTTCAGAAGGTATTAAACCCTCCTTCTAAAGACAAAGCAGAAAAACCAATGAAAGAATTTACTTTTAGAGTCGGTGATAAAGTGATGCAGATCAAGAACAACTATAGAATGACCTGGAAAAGAGGGGATGAGGAAGGAGAAGGAGTTTTCAACGGTGACATAGGGATAATTCAGTCAATAGATGAGGAACTTCAAGAAGTTACCGTGTATTTTGACGACGAAAAAGTAGCGACTTACGATTTTTCCGATTTGGACGAACTTACCTTATCTTACGCTATCACAGTTCATAAAAGTCAGGGCAGCGAATTTCCTGTGGTGATAATGCCAGTGACATACGGACCTCCTATGCTTTTAACCCGAAACTTACTTTACACAGCTGTTACAAGGGCAAAAAAGCTGGTAGTCTTAGTAGGGCAGGAGAAATATTTAAAATTTATGATTGACAACAACAGGATTTCTAAAAGGTATTCAGGACTTTTATCGAGATTAAAAAAGACCTTAATTTACATCCAATAATTTATAGAAAAGTGTAAATTTTAATTTATTTATGCCGATAAAATAATTGAAAGAAGAAAGCGATGAGGGATGCATAAATGACTTTTCTGGACCTGCTTTTTCCTCCCAAGACCAGTTGCATAGTTTGCAATGCTTCTATAAAAAGTGGATACTTGTGCGATAGGTGCAAGGCATCTCTTGAAATTATCAATGGCAACAGGTGCAGAATATGTGGCAAGCCCCTTAAAGAAGGAGAAATATGCAGTGATTGCCTCAAAACACCGCATTATTTTAAACAAAATGTAAGTCCATTTGAATATGAGGGCATTGTAAAAGAACTCATAGCGAAATTTAAATATTTCAACGAAAGGCACTTAGCTTCATTTTTCGCCGATTACATGGCTGATGCAGTAAAAAATATGGGCTGGAATATTGAAGTCATAGTTCCCGTTCCACTTCACAGGATAAGACTTGATGAAAGAGGATACAATCAATCTGAACTTTTAGCAAGGGAGCTTTCTTACAGGCTCAATATCTTCATGTCAAAAGCTCTAAGGCGGGTTAGAAATACCACAACTCAGACTGCTCTTCACAGAGAGGAAAGGATGGAAAACGTAAAAGGAGCCTTTAAAGTTACATATAAAGACACAATTGAAGGGAAAAATGTTCTTTTAGTGGACGATGTTTTGACAACAGGGGCAACCCTTGACGAATGTGCGAAAGCATTAAAGGAAAACGGGGCAAAAGAAGTTTATGTGGTTACTATTGCAATTGGCAGGATGTGATGGGGATTATGTAAAAGGGGATGAAGATTATGGAAATACGGAATTGCAAGCGGTGTGGAAGGCCTTATATCTATACGGGAAAAGATTTATGTCCTGTGTGTTATCAGCAGGATGAGGAAGACTTTTTAAAAGTTCGCGATTATTTAGACATGCATCCCAATGCCACAATGCTTGAAATATCTCAAAATACTCAGGTTTCTGCAAAAAAGATAATGGATTTCTTAAAAGAGGGACGCCTCATACTTTCGCCGAGCAATGTCAACATAGGATTAAGATGTGAAAGGTGCGGCAAGCCAATACTTAGCGGAAGATTTTGTGACGAATGTAGAATGGAGCTTGCGAGGGAACTCACAAAAGGGTATGAATCTAAAACAACTAAAGAGGAAGATGAAACGAAAGGTGAGAGGTTGTATGTATACGATACAAAGAAAAAGAAAAAATGATCTAAAATTAAACTTTTGCTTTGTTGAGTCGATATTAATGGTAGTACGGGGGTGTTGGGAATGAAAATCTACAATAACAATATTGATAAAATAATGTCAATCTATAAGGTTAACTCAATAGAGAAAGTAAAGCCTAATAAATCAGAAATAAAGGATAAAGTAGAGATTTCAAAAGAGGCTTTAAAACTTGCCAAGAATTTGAGCCAGTTTGAAAAAATAAAAAACCAAAAGATTGAGGATATAAAGTCAAGGTTAAGTTCTGGCACTTACAATGTTAAAGCAGAAGATGTGGCTGATGCAATATTAAAGGGAGTGCTTCTTAACAAAAAAATTTAATTTTAAGGATGTGCGTAAAAATGAATGCTAGTCAAAGGCTTTTAGGTCTTCTAAAGGAAGAAATGGCAATATATGAGATTTTGCTTGAACTGGCGACCAAAAAAACTGACATGATAGTCCATGGGAAGATAAAAGAACTGGATGAAACTGTGCAGATGGAGAGAAATTTCATAAAAAAACTCGTCGAATTGGAAGAAAAAAGGGAAAACACCTTAAAAGAGATGGGTAAAGGAGAAGGCGTGACTATAAGCGAGGTTATAAAAACCCTTCCTCTCGAAGAAGCTGTACAGTTTAACAACGTTAAGGAAAGATTGAGTGCTGTTTTAAAAGAGTTAGGCGAGAGAAACGATTTAAACATGGCTTTGATTGAGCAGGCACTGGAATATGTGAATTATTCTATCAAGGCTATATCAGAAGCTTTAGAGGAGGACAAGGGCATTTACGGAGAAAAAGGAGGATCCAAGGGTTATACTAGTTTAGTTGATAAAAAGGCATAGGGGGATAGATATGTCTACTTTTCAGGGGCTTGAAATAGCCAAAACGGGCCTTTTTGTAAGCCAGAAAGCGCTGGAGGTTACAGGCCACAATATAGCTAATGCCAATACACCTGGTTATACAAGACAGGTAGTAGATATGGCTTCAATTGCGCCTCCTACTACCTTTGGAATGTATGACCAGTGGGGCAAGGCTATAGGCGAAGGCGTAAAAATTGTGGACATAAGGCAGATACGCGATCAATTCTTAGACAATCAGTACAGAAGAGAGAACAAATTTTTGGGAGAATGGGAGACAAAGGCTGAGGTTCTCTCTGCAATTGAAAATATATTAAATGAGCCATCAAGTAGCGGCATAACAGCTGTTTTAAATGACTTTTTTAACTCTTTGCAGGAGCTTTCAAAAAATCCAGAGAGTTTGACAGTAAGAGCAGAGGTAAGAGAAAGAGCGATAGCACTTGCAGATACTTTCAACACGGTTTACCAGCACCTTTATGACAAATTAAACGAATTAAACTCTACCATACAATCAAGGATTGCAGAAATAAACTCTTATGCTGAAAGGATAAGCAGACTAAATGGAGAAATATACAGATTTGAATTATCAGGTCAAATAGCGAACGATTTGAGAGACCAGAGGAACCTTCTAATAGACCAACTTTCAAAATTGGTAAATATAACTACTTATGAGGATGCCAATCGAAATTTCAGGATAGATATAGGCGGACAGGCTTTGGTAAGTGGCACTACTGCCTTTACGATGTCTATGGATAAAGACGGGAAGGTGATATGGGACCTCACAGGAAGTCCTGTCAGCCCTTCAAGTGGCATATTAAAAGGCCTTTTGGACATGAGAGATGGGGATGGGGCAGATGGCGTAAAAGGTATCCCTTATTATACGGAACAGTGGAACAAGCTGGCTTACAACATAGCAAAGTCTTTAAATGAAGTTCACAGCCATGGATATGGTTTAGATGGTAGTACAGGAAATTTTCTTTTTGGAGGTTTTGACACATCTCTTCCTTACGATAAAACCATTCCTTATGCTCAATTAATAAAAGTAAGCAGTACTATCCTTGCATCAGATGGCCTTTTAAAAATAGCTGCTGCAAAAGACCCTGCAGCTCTTCCCGGTGATAATAGAAATGCCTTGGAACTTATAGCATTAAGAGATAGACCGATTGATGGCCTTGATAAAGCTACTTTTGATGACTTTGCCAGGTCTTTGATTGCGAATCTGGGTGTTGATGCAGAGCAGGCAAATGTAATGAAGAAAAATCAGGAAGTAATGGTAAAGCAGATAGACCTAAACAGGCAGTCTACCTCAGGTGTTTCTTTAGATGAAGAGATGACAAATATGTTAAAATACCAGAAATCGTATGCCGCCTGTGCAAGAGTAATAACCGCCATGGACGAGCTCATAGATACAATCATAAATAGAATGGGAATAGTTGGAAGGTAGGTGCTTTGAATGAGAGTTACTCATAACATGATGATATCTACTTTTTTAACTGATTATTATAACAACCTTGAAAGGCTTCAAAAAGGTCAGAATATGCTCTCATCAGGTAAAAAATTTACAAGACCTTCTGATGACCCTGTGGCTGTGGCCACAAGTTTGAGGATTAAGACAGACATGGCGAGAAATGATGCTTACACAAAAAATGCTGACGATGCAAAGTCATGGCTTGAAATTACGGACAGTGCTTTAGCTCAATTAGGGGACCTTCTTCAAAGGACGAGAGAGCTTGCTGTTGAAGGGGCGAATGGAACTTTAACCCAGAGTGACATGGAAAAGATTGCTCAGGAAATAATGCAGTTGAAAGCCCAGATGGTGCAAGTGGGGAATACGCAGTACAATGGAAGATACATATTTGCAGGTTTTAGAACCGACAGAGCTCCTTTTAGTGAAACTGCCAACAGTTACAGCGGTGATGACAACTTTATAGAGTTTGAAGTGGGACCCGGTGGGAATAAAATGGCTGTAAATGTGCCTGGCAGCAGGCTTTTTGATGTAGCAGGAGGGACATCTAGGCTTCTTGAAATGATGGACAATTTAAAATCTGCTTTAGAAAATGGGAATAATCAATCTGTAAGCAGCATGATAGCTGATATAGATAAACAGCTGGAAAATGTTTTATCTGTTAGAGCGGAAGTTGGAGCAAAGTCAAATAGGATAGACCTGATACAAAATAGGCTTCAAAATGATAACTATAACTTTACGGCACTTCTTTCAAAAAATGAAGATGCAGATATGGCACAGGTTATCACAAATCTCAAGATGGATGAAAATGTGTATAGGGCATCTCTGGCTGCGGGTGCCCGCATAATACAGCCCAGCCTAATAGATTTTCTAAGGTGATGAAAATGAACATAGCGATACACCAGACTTTTGGCAGGATAGGGATAAACACTTATCCTGCCCAAATTTCTATAAAAAGTCCTAAAGCCGACCTTGAGATAAAGCAAATACCTGCAAAAATGGAAATAGAACAAAAGCTTCCCCAAGTTCGGATAGATCAATATCAGTGTTTTTATGAAGCTGGGCTTAAAAATATCTTTGACCTTGTACATGATGAGGCAGAGAGGAGTAAACAAATAGCTCTGGATGCTATAGGCAAAATTGCTGAAGATGGGGATATATTAGCTTCTATAGAAACTCATCAAGATGCAATTGTAAAGCTAAGTGAAGAAGCCTTGATTCAGGATATAGATTTTAATGTTGACCTCATGCCAAAATCCCGCCCTAAAATATGGTTTGAAGGGTATTTGAAAATAAATTGGCAATTGGGTGGTGTAGAAATAAAAGCAATCCCTCACAAGCCTATAATATCTGCAACACTAGCTCATGTAGAAATAAACTTGAGGCAATATCCTTCGATAAAAATAGAGTATGTAGGAAATCACGTTGATAAGAGGATATGAGTTTAAAAGAAAGTGAGGAATTTAGGATGGAACTTAATACAAAAAATTTTGGAATTATCCATTACAATGAAGAGGATGTCATTTACTTTGAAGAAGGTATTCCAGGTTTTGAACACTTACACAATTTCTTGATAATTGGCGATGAAGAGGAAGATATGCCTTTTAAATGGCTTCAATCAATAGATAACCCTGACATAGCCTTTGTAGTCATTGACCCCAGAGTTTTTAAGCCGGATTATACTTTTGAAATTGATGAGGAGTTAAAAAATTTTCTCGCTGTAGAGGATGTAAATCACCTTTTAATATTTGTGATTGTGGTAATCCCCGAGAAGATAGAGGAGATGACTGCCAACTTGAAAGCTCCTATAATTATAAATGCTGAAAACAACAGAGGAGTCCAGATTATACTGGATAATGATAAATACCTAATAAAACATCCTATACTGGAGGAGCTTAAAAATGCTTATTCTCACGCGTAAAATAGGTCAATCCATAATTATAGGGGAAAATGTAGAAGTAAAAATAGTAAGTATTGAAGAAGGGAAAGTAAAACTGGGGATTACCGCTCCAAAAGAAGTGACTGTATTAAGAAAAGAACTCATAGAAGTAATGGATGAAAATATAAAGGCGGCAGGTGTGAGCAAAGAAGCTTTGAAGGAGATAGAAAAATTTATTAAAAAACGCTAAAGTAAATCAAAAATATATCGATATATATAGTGAAAACAAAAGATGAAGCAGTTGGCGCCAACTGTGAGGCAAAATTAAGGCAGGGATGCCAAAATAAAAATTCAAGGAGGAAGGATAGTATGATTATCAACCACAACTTAAGTGCGTTAAATGCCTGGAGAGCACTTTCAATTAACGCTACAAACACTCAAAAATCATTAGAGAAACTCTCATCAGGTTACAGAATCAACAGAGCTGGAGATGACGCAGCAGGATTGGCAATTTCAGAAAAGATGAGAGGACAGATTAGAGGATTAAATCAGGCTATAAGGAACGCTCAGGACGGTATATCTTTAATTCAAACAGCTGAAGGTGCTTTAAACGAAGTACACAGTATTTTACAGCGTATGCGTGAATTAGCTGTTCAATCTGCCAATGATACAATGACTGTAGATGATCGTAAAGAGTTACAAAAAGAACTTAATCAATTATTGGATGAAATAGATCGAATTGCAAAGAATACGGAATTTAATACTCAAGCTCTTTTAGATGGTACATTTTCAAATAAAGTGTTCCACATCGGTGCAAATCAGGGTCAAAATATTACATTGACTATTTCAGATATGCAAACTACTGCATTAGGTGATGGAACAAATACAATTAGTACACTTAAAGATGAGACTTTAAGTGGTTCAGGTGGGATTCAAACACAAAGTGATGCAGATGCTGCAATTGCTCTTATTGATGGAGCTATTAAATCCGTTTCTGCAGAACGTGCTAAACTTGGTGCATATCAGAACAGACTCGAGCACACAATCAACAACTTAGGCGTTTCATCAGAGAACCTCACAGCAGCTGAATCACGTATTAGAGATGTAGATATGGCTCAGGCAATGATGGAATTCACAAAGAACAACATACTCCAGCAGGCAGCAACTGCAATGCTAGCGCAGGCAAATCAGTTGCCACAGACAGTGCTCCAGCTGTTAAGATAAATAATATCATAAAAGGGAGGGAAGACCTCCCTTTTATTTTTTTTCAACAAAGCTTTTTACCTCTTAAAAAGGGTGATATAATAATTCTTAAAGGTATCACCTTAAGAGGAAGGGATTGTACGATGAGATTAGATTTTACTGGTACTCTTGAGAGGCAATTGAGCATTTTTCCTGACGCTAAGCCTTTTCTGAAATGGGCAGGAGGAAAGACACAGCTATTGGATGACCTTTATAAGCGCTTACCTTCTTCAATACTTCAAAAAGGTGAAATAGAAAGATATGTAGAGCCTTTCGTGGGCGGCGGTGCATTCTTTTTCTTTTTGAAGAAAAATTTTAGGGTAAAAGAGGCATTTTTGATGGAGCAAACTTTAAGATACTGCAAAAGGAGGCCTTCAATGTGGTATATTTTTTGATTTCGGTTTCAAATAAAACAAATTTAAATTTATGTCTGAAATATGCACTGGCGGGTTTTACAAATAGTGTAAATGGGTTATGGACGTTCATGGAAATTCAAGAAGGCGATTTTGTTTCATTTTTGCATGGTGCTCGAGTTTTTAATCTTTACAAAGTAGAAAAGAAAGAGGCTATAAAAAATGCAGAAGCTCTTCCTCCATGGCCTCCTGTAACCTTTAAAACGTCAAGAAAAACTTATTATTTTCCCTTCCGTCTTTATTTGAAACCATTGCGTCAGTTTGTTGAGTCTATGGTGAGACCGGAATTCGCTTATGTAGCAGAAAATTTACTTTTAAGAGGTGGTTATAGAAAAACACATTTTCAAGCAGATCAAACCACCTTACAATCAGTTTCTCAAATGGGAGAAGTTTACAACAAACCAATCGAGGCTTTATTGATAAGCAATTACAAAACCTTTGTCCCTTATATTGTATGGGACAGAGAACTTGAATCATCGCCGGAAACATTTTACTTTCAGGAATTTATCCTTCAATCTTTGATAAGACAACACTTATCAGTCAGTACAAATCTTCAAATTTTCTTAAATTCTGCTGGTTTGGATACTTTCCACGCGGAAGATTTTGAAGTCCTTGGTGAGAAAGCTTTATCTGAAGGCTATGTAGATATCCTTATTAAAGATCGCACGCCTGTTGGTTATTCTAGAAAAATTGTTTTGGAAATTAAAACCGGGAGTGCAAAATCCAAAGATATTGAACAGTTAGAAAACTATACTAAAGAAATAGGTGAGGAATGTGTGGCTGGAGTACTTATAGCGCAAAAATTTTCAAGAAATCTCAAACAAGAGTGTGAGAAGAGAGGGATAAAGCCTTTTGTTTATACTTTTGGCCAAATTGAAAGGTCCCGTAAGTATACCTTAGAAGATTTAAAGCAAAAGTTGCAGCTCTTAAAAATCTGAAAATTCTAAATGTCAGTGTAAAACCGTACATTTCATATTTATATTTTGAAAGCCCAAAAGAGGTGAAAATTTAAATAGAATCAAATACAGCACGAGCTTATTAGTAAATGGCGGGTGAAGCCCGCCATTTACCCTACTATGGAGACTTTGTAGTCTTTGAGCCACATGTTTATTTGTACAAAATAGGCAAAAAGTTGAGCAGAGCCCATTAATTGAGAGAACCACGCGGGATCAAAGGATTTTGCATCTGTTTCTACTAAGTCTTTTAATGCTTCTTTATCAATGAGTTGAAGAATGGGGGAGGAATTATCTTCTATTATTTCTATGAGCCATTCTTTCACTATTGTTTTGAACAGAGGATTGTGAGTTTTAGGATACGGACTTTTTTTTCTTTCAATTACCTCATGGGGTATCAATCCTTTCATTGAGTATCTCAATATCCCTTTCTCTCTTCCGTTTAAATTTTTCATTTTCCATGGGATATTCCATACATACTCTACAAGCCTATAATCTAAAAAAGGAACCCTTGTTTCAATGCATAAAGATCTGCTCATCCTGTCCATCCTGTCAATCAGCATAGGCATGAATCTTGAGAGATTAAGGTAGGAGATCTCTCTTATTCGGGCTTCTTCTGGGTTTTCACCCTCTAATTTAGGAACCTCTTTTATTGCTTCTTTGTACCTTTCATTCAAATATTCTTGAGGACTTATTTTTTCACGAATTTTTGGAGAAAGCAAACTCATTCTTTCGTTTACTTTCCTGATCCAGGGGAAAGTTTGAGATTCTAAAGCTTCTTTGCTTCTTAGCCAGGGATAGCCTCCAAATACTTCATCGGCGCCTTCTCCTGAAAGAGCGAAAAAAGAGTGCTTTTTTACTTCTTGGAAAAACAAATACAATGAAGAGTCAATATCTGCCATGCCAGGTAGATCTCTTGCATGAAGAGCAGGCTTTAAGGCATATGCCAGCCTTTTATTTTCTAGTACTACGTATTTGTGATCTGTTTTAAGTTTCTCTACTACAGATTTTATCCAGTCAGAGTCAGAATTCGGTTGAAATTCGTTTGGTTTAAAATACTTGTCGTTGTCAACGTAATCTAGTGAAAAAGTTAAGAGTCTTTTACCCCTTTTACTTAACTCTTCCTTTGCAAAAGCCGATATAATAGTTGAGTCCAATCCTCCCGAAAGGAGGGATGAAATATTTGTCATGTCTGGAATTTGCCTTATGATAGAATCTTTTACAAGATATCTTACTTTTTCCATGGTTTCTTCCAGAGTATCTGTATGAGGAGCACTTTGGAGGGACCAATATTTATGTATGGATAAGCTTTTTGGAGTGAAAATTGCAAAATGAGCTGGCTTTAATTCCAGTATGTCTTTAAAAATCGCTTGTCCCGGTGTGCGGGAAGGCCCCATTACAAATATTTCTGCTAATCCATCGTACCCTACATTAGGCGTTATATATGGATGTTGAAGGAGAGATTTTATTTCTGAAGCAAAAACAAAGGTATTTTTTTTGATGCTGTAGAATAAAGGTTTTATACCAAAATGGTCCCTTGCTATTAAGACTTGATTTTTTGTTTCATCCCATATAGCAAAAGCGAAAATTCCATTTAGTTTTTTTAAAAAATCAAGGTCATATGCCATGTAACAGGTCAAGATTATTTCCGAGTCTGAGGAGGTCTGAAGGTTGTATCCCAGGGCTTTTAACTCTTTTACCAGTTCTTCTTTGTTAAATAAATTTCCGTCTAAGGTTATTGCTGCATTTTTTCCATTAATTTTTTTTGAAAACAATTGACTTTGTATTTCAGTATTTGTTACAATTATTTCTCGGTGACCGAGTATGCAATGATCTGAGATCCAGAGTCGTAAATTATCTGGAGAGTTTTTCTTGCCAGCTAAGCACATTTTTTCTACAAGGCTTTGCCTGTGCAGTAGGTTTTCAGAAAAATTTACCAAACCTGCTATTGTGGACATAAAGATAGCCTCCTACTCTAAGAAGCTTATATTATAAAGTATATTCTTAAAAGCTGTTTTTAGTCCGTAAAGAATATTTTTAATTAAATTTTAATCTTTCTGTGGTATAATGATATTAAGTTTTTGCAGGAGGAAATAAAATGAATAAGGTGATAAAAGAGTATTATTATGAGGAAAATGAGATTGCGGAGAAAATAAAAGAATTAAAGAAAAAATTAGATGAGACTGATCTCCAGGCTCCGAAGGTTTTGGAACTTAGTAGAGAGCTTGATAGATTGATTGTACTTTACATGAAGGGGCAGTGGCAGGCAAAACAGGATTAAGTTTTGCCTGCCTTTTATCTTTATGTAAAAAAATTTAAACTTTTTAAAATACATGACGATATTTATAATAGCAGAAGGGAGAAGTCACAAAGGATAAATTTTCACTGTAGGGGGTAAAAACAGGGATGTTACAGAGTATAAACAATGCGAATATAACTCAGATTCCTTCTTCGAGTTTTAAGAAGGAAAGTGTCCTTGTGGATGAAATTAAAACAGTGAAAGATATTCTGAGCAAGCCTGTGGACGAAGATAAGCTCGATAGAGAGCTTAACAGAGAAAACAGGAGGATAGCTATTGACCGTACATATTTTGAATTTTCTGTTCACAAACCTACCAATACAATTGTAGTGAAAATTGTGGACAGTGAAACTAATGAGGTTATAGATGAGATTCCTCCAGAGAAGATATTGGACCTTGTAGCAGGTTTGTGGAAAATAGCGGGACTTTTTGTGGATAGGAAAATATAGGAGGTGTGTTTATGGACCCTATCAGTATGAACAGTTATAATGTGAGCAGTTTATTGAGAATAGGTGGGCTTGCTACAGGGCTGGATACTGATTCAATAGTTAAACAGCTTATGAAAGTGGCAAGTTTGCCCCTTGATAAGTTGAATCAACAAAAGCAGTGGTATCAGTGGCAGCAGGAAGATTTGAGAGACATAAATGCAAAGCTTATGAATTTGAGAAATAATGTGGTCGCCAGTTTGAGGCTGCAGAGTACCTTTATGGCTAAAACTGTTACGTCCTCAAATCCTTCTGTTGCTACTGCTACAGCAGGAGCAAATGCAGTAAATGGGACGTATATATTAAATGTGCAAAATCTAGCAAAAGCGGCTTATAGGACAGGTAATGGTTTCAATACAGATCCGAATACTGCACTTGGTAAAGCGGGTACTATTAAAATAAATAATGTAAGTATTTCAATTACTCCTGATGATTCACTAAATACCATAATATCAAAAATTAACAATTCTACTGCAGGAGTAACTGTTACATACGACGCTAGTTTAGGCAGAGTGTTCTTTATTTCGAAAACTACAGGACAGTCTGCTAAGATCGATTTTACTGGTTCTGATGCGGGAGGATATGATGTATTGACTAATAACTTTAAAATAACGGGGCTTACATTAGATTCTACAACAAATACAGTAACGGATGGTTCAATTGCTTCCGGAGAAGATGCAGAATTTACCATAAATAATGATCCCACAAAAATATACAAAAGTACTAATAGTTTTACACTATTAGGATTAAATATCACTCTTACTGGCACAGGGACTACTAACCTCACTGTTTCAACAGACGTAGACAAAATTTATAACACGATTAAAAATTTTGTAGATACCTATAACGATGTAATTACGCAGATGCACACTAAACTCACAGAAAAAAGGTATTACGATTATCCGCCTCTCACAGATGAGCAGAAGCAGGCGATGAAGGAAAATGATATAAAATTGTGGGAAGAAAAAGCCAGATCAGGCGATTTGGCTAATGATGAAACTTTGATGAGGGCGTATTATTCATTGAGGCAAGCAATTTCTTCTACTGTATCTGGTGCAGGGTCATTAAGCTCTATTGGAATTACTACAGGGCAGTGGTACGAAGGTGGGAAGCTTTATATTGACGAAGCTAAATTAAAAGATGCGATTGCTAACAATCTCAATAGTGTTATACAGATATTTACAGGTGTTTACAGTTCTGATGGCACTACTTTGGTCTCAAAAGGCATTGCACAGCAACTTTATGGCTATTTTGAAAATGGCACATTTAAAGAAGGTGTACTGGGAACAGCAATAAATGCTATAACGCGCAAAGCAGGAAGCTCAACACAACTTTATGACAATAGCTTCATAGGCAATAGGATAAGGGAAATAGACGATAGAATTGCAGAAATGCAAAAAAGGCTAAAAGATTTAGAAGATAGGTATTACAGGCAGTTTTCACAGTTGGAAATTTTTGTTGGACAGATGAATACGCAAAGCGCATGGTTAAATCAGCAAATTGGGATTATGACTAAGTAAGGGGGTCCAGAAATTGAATCCGTATCAGCAGTATAAAGAGAATGCTATTTTGACGGCAAGTCCTGAAGAGCTGGTTTTGATGCTCTATAACGGGATAATAAGATTTATTGATGAGGCAAAGACAGCGCTTCAAAATAGAAACTACGTAGAAACAAATGCTAAAATACAGAGGGCGCAGGACATTATTACAGAGTTAATGCTCACTCTTGATATGAATTATGACATTTCTAAAAATTTATACAACCTTTATGACTACATGTTAAGAAGGTTGATTGATGCGAATGTGAAAAAAGATGTTAAAATTTTGGATGAAGTGAGAGGATTTGCAGTAGAATTAAGAGATACGTGGAGTTTAGCGCTTCAAAAGGTGAGAGAAAAAGTCTACGCTACGAAAGGTTGATGGGATGGAAAACATTTTAAAAAAATTAATTGACCTTATGAAAAGAAAAATAGAAGCTTTGAAGCAGCTTTATGACCTCACGGAGAAAATAGGAGTTGCTATAGGTTCTAACGATCTGGAAGAACTTAAAGAGCTATTGGTTTCAAAGCAGAAGACAATTGAAAGGATAAATGAGATAGACAAGGACTTTATACCCCTTTATAATGCTTTCAAAAAAGAAAATAAAGTTGAGAGCATATTTGAAATAGAAGATGATATAATTGGTGATGCCAGTAAATTAAAGGGGCTGTTTATTGATGCTAAAGCGTTGCTTGACAAAATCAAGGAGAGAGATGATAGTAACATTAAAGAGATGAATAAAGTCTTTGAAAAGGTGAGCAATAAATTAGAAGAAATTTCTAAAAACAAAGAAGGATATGTAGAGTATCTTAGATATTATACTCCCGAAAGTTATTTTATAGATAAAAAACGTTAGAAGCAGATTTTCCTGTTTTAGATTGTTGACAGACTAAATAAGTGGAATTTTGTGTGTAAATGCAACTTACACGCATTAACATAAAGTGCCACTTAAAGAAGAAAAACTTTGTCAGCAGTATG
The DNA here is from genome assembly GCF_049701115.1 of Caldanaerobacter sp. Classification (NCBI taxonomy): domain Bacteria; kingdom Bacillati; phylum Bacillota; class Clostridia; order Thermoanaerobacterales; family Thermoanaerobacteraceae; genus Caldanaerobacter; species Caldanaerobacter sp. The sequence goes on from NZ_JBNATX010000019.1 coordinate 17,207, forward strand.
AAAAGCGGGTTTTCCTGCTTTTTATTTTTTTTTGTCTAGAGTTGATAATAGCTTAGATTTGTTTTATTATTAAAAATAATTAACTTGTGTTTAAAGGGGTAAAAGGAGGGAGTAATAATGATAAGGGAAGAAATTGAAAAAATCATAGAAGAAGTAAGAGGCAGAGTTATCGAATGGAGGAGATATTTTCACCAGTATCCAGAACTTTCTTTTCACGAAATAAAAACTGCTGAAAAAATTTCCGAAATTCTTTCTGGTTTTGGCAATTTAGAAATTTCAAGACCAGCTCAAAATAGTGTCGTGGCAGATTTAGAAGGGGCAGGAGAGGGTAAGACTTTGGCTATAAGGTCTGATATAGATGCTTTGCCTATTAGGGAGGAAAACGAGTTTGAATTTTCTTCAAAAAATCCGGGTGTGATGCACGCCTGTGGTCATGATGGGCATATAGCCATAGTTTTAGGTACAGCTTATGTTTTATCCCGCTTAAAAGATAGGTTAAAAGGAAAGGTGCGCTTTATATTCCAGCCCGCAGAAGAAGTGCCTCCGGGGGGAGCAAAGGAACTAGTAGAAAAAGGGGTGCTTGAAGGGGTTGATTACATAATAGGGCAGCATCTTTGGACTTACCTGCCTATAGGAAAAGTAGGGATAGTATATGGGCCTATGATGGCATCAGATGACATATTTAGGCTAAAAATTATAGGAAAAGGTGGACATGCTGCAATGCCTCATCAAACAGTAGACCCTATTGCTATTAGTGCTCAGGTTATAAGCAATCTTCAGTACATAGTTTCAAGGGAATTGGATCCAATTGAACCTGTCGTTATTACAATAGGGAAAATAAGTGGAGGCACTACTGATAATGTGATTCCAAATGAAGTAGAGATGGCTGGCACTGTGCGGGTTTTAAACCCGGAGGTTAGAAAGAAGATACCTGAAGCCCTGGAGAGAATAATAAAGGGCATTGTGACTGCTCACAGGGCTTCATACGAGTTTTACTTCGAGTTTGGCTATGGCCCTGTGATAAATGATGAAAGAGTAGTTAAGATAGTGGAAGATGTGACAAAAAACCTTTACGGAGAAGAGGCTTTAGAGAAGATAAAACCTGTTATGGTAGGGGAAGATTTTTCTGCTTATCTTGAAAAAGTGCCAGGAGCGTTTATATTTGTTGGAGCAAAAAATGAAGAAAAAGGGATAATTTACCCGCACCATCACCCTAGATTTGATATAGATGAAAATGCTTTAGACATTGCTTTAAGGATTTTGGTTTACTCGGCTTTTGAGCTGGTCGAAAAATTTTAAAATTTTATTGATATTTAAAGTAACTGGTGATATAATACACCTATAATATAATCGAAGAGATTATATTATAAAAACCAAAAATAAAGAAGTGAGGGGACAAGTTAAATGTATCAGGACAAAGTGTTAGTTTGCAAGGACTGCGGGAGAGAGTTCGTGTGGACGGCAGGTGAACAGCAATTTTATGCAGAGATGGGCTTCCAGAACGCTCCGGTAAGGTGCAAAGCCTGTAGAGAGGCACGTAAGAAAAGAAGCCACAATCACTATCAGGGCGGAAGAAGAGAGAAAAAAGCTTATGGATTAAGGTAAAATCCCCTCACTTTTCGGAAAGAAAGTGATGTGGATTGTAAAAAAGACACCAAAATGGTGTCTTTTTTACATTTCAGATTATTTTCCACATTGTTAAATTAGGACTTTAGACTTATTCACAAAGTTATACACATTATCCACAACCTTTTGTTTCACACCTTGTTGAAAAAATTATTGCAATTTTATTCATAAGATATTATAATTATAAAAAGTGAAATCATTAAAAGAAATTAAGCGATATGAAGGAATTTTCAGAAAAATTTAAAAAGGGAGAGGAGAAAGATATGAATAAAAAATCACTATTTTTAGTTTTTGCGGTGATTTTTACTCTGGCTTTTATGCTTTCAGGCTGTGGCAGTAAGTTTAATACAGTAGATCAAATCAAGCAAAAAGGCGTAATTGTGATGGGCACAAGTGCAGATTTTCCGCCTTTTGAATTCCACAAAGTGGAAGGAGGAAAGGACGAAATAGTAGGTTTTGATATTGACATTGCCAATGCTATAGCGAAAAAGTTGGGAGTAAAACTTGAAATAAAAGATATGGACTTCAAAGGCCTTATTCCAGCTCTTCAGGCAGGAAGAGTTGATATGGTAATTGCGGGTATGACGCCCACGGCAGAGAGAAAAAAGAGTGTAGATTTTTCAGACCTCTATTACGACAGCAGACAGGTTGTTGTGGTAAAAAATGATAGTCCAATTTCAAAATTTGAGGATTTAAAGGGTAAGACAGTTGATGCCCAAATAGGGACTACTTCTGAAGAGGCTGCTAAAAAGATTCCTGATGTAAAGTTAAAACAGCTAAATCGAGTCAGTGATGAGTTTATGGACCTTCAAAATGGCCGCTGTGATGCGATTGTCGTAGAAGATACGGTTGCTAAAGCGTATTTAAAGGAATACAAGGACATGAAAATTCTCTATATGGATGAGATAAACGATGTAGAGAATGGTTCTGCTGTAGCAGTGGCAAAGGGCAATAAGAGCCTTCTTAATGTGGTGAATGAGGTAATAAAAGAGCTCAAGCAAAGTGGAGAATACGACAAACTTGTAGATAAGTGGTTTAAGCAGTAATTTAAAGTGGAGAGTTTTTCTCCACTAAAATTTTGTGAAGGAGAGAAGGTAGGTTATGACTGTAGACTTTTTGAGCATGGTAAAATATACGCCACTTTTTATAAGCGGACTTATAATGACCCTTAAACTGACTTTCCTTGCAGTGACAATTGGAGTTCTGATGGGGCTTTTTATAGCTTTGATGAAGATGTCCTCAATAAAACCCTTAAGCCTTGTCGCTTCAGGCTATATAGAAGTGATAAGAGGAACTCCTCTTTTAGTGCAATTACTTCTCATATACAATGGACTTATGCAGTTTGGCATGAACATTCCTGCTTTTACAGCAGGAGTTTCAGCACTGGCAATAAACAGTTCCGCATATGTGGCAGAGATTATAAGGGCAGGGATACAGGCTGTTGACCCAGGGCAAAATGAAGCAGCCCGTTCTCTTGGGATGACTCATGCAATGGCCATGAGGTATGTCATAATACCCCAGGCCATAAAAAATATCCTTCCTGCTCTGGGAAATGAATTTATTGTGATGCTCAAAGAATCGGCTATAGTTTCAGTGATAGGCTTTGCAGACCTTACGCGTCAGGCAGACATCATACAGAGCGTGACTTACAGGTATTTTGAGCCTTATATAATAATCGCTGCGATATACTTCATAATGACTTTGACTTTTTCAAAACTTCTTTCTCTCTTCGAAAGGAGGTTGAGGGCAGGTGATATTCGTTAATGATGTGTACAAAAACTTTGGCAGTTTAGAAGTCCTAAAAGGCGTTACATTAAAAGTCAACAAAGGCGAAGTTGTAGTCATAATAGGTCCCAGCGGTTCAGGGAAAAGCACCCTTTTAAGATGCATAAATCTTCTTGAAGAGCCTACAAAAGGGGAAGTCTTTATAGATGGAGTTAAGATAAACAACGGCAAAGTAAATATAAACAGGGTAAGGCAAAAGGTAGGAATGGTTTTTCAGCATTTTAACCTTTTCCCGCATCTTACTGCGATAGAGAATATCACTCTGGCACCTGTAAAGGTAAAGAAGATGAAGAAGAAAGAGGCAGAAGAACTGGCGTTGGATTTACTTGCAAAAGTAGGGCTTCTTGACAAAAAAGATGAATATCCCATAAAGCTTTCAGGTGGACAGAAACAAAGGCTTGCTATTGCAAGAGCCTTGGCCATGCAGCCAGAAGTCATGCTTTTTGATGAACCAACGAGTGCCCTTGACCCAGAGATGGTGAAGGAAGTTTTAAACGTGATGAAGCAGCTTGCAAATGAGGGAATGACAATGGTGGTTGTTACTCATGAAATGGGATTTGCAAGAGAAGTCGGAGACAGAGTCATTTTTATGGACGATGGAGTGATAGTAGAAGAAGGTACGCCTGAAGAAATTTTCTACAGGGCAAAAAATGAGAGGACAAGAGAATTTTTGAGTAAAATCTTATAAAACGCACCCTGGCAAAGGGTGTTTTTTATTTCCACATATTGCAGTGTGCACGTTTTTTATGTAAAATTATAATAAATAGAGGATGAGAGGGGTTTGGTGTTTATGAACATCATAGTGAGCGGTAAAAATGGTATGAGCATAACAGATGGACTAAGAAATGCGGTCATAAGAAATGTGCAGAAACTCAGCAAATACTTCCCTCAGGATACAGAGGTGAGAGCAGTCTTAAGTGTTCAGAGAAATAACCACATAGCAGAACTCACCATACCATTTAAAGGAATTATCTTCAGGGCAGAAGAAATAAGCGATGACATGTACGTTTCGATTGGGGGAGCAGTGGATAAAATAGAAAGACAGATTTTAAAGCACAGGGCAAAGCTGAGAAACAGATTTGGCGCCAATGAGTCCATAAGGTTTGATGTTCCTACCATTTATAATGAAGGGGAAAAGAGGGAGGATGAGGAGTCTTCCTTTGAAATAGTAAAGACAAAGAGATTTCCAATAAAGCCTATGTCGCCAGAAGAAGCGATTTTACAGATGAACCTATTGGGCCATACATTTTTCGTATTTACAAATGCTGAAACGGACATGATAAATGTAGTATACAAAAGAAAAGACGGTAAGTACGGCTTAATAGAGCCGATTGAAGAAGAGTAGATGAAGATGTGTTTTATTTATAAAGGTTGGGGATAGGCTCTATCCCCAATTTTTTTGTCAGAAAAGAAGGAATTTTGAAAAGTATATAGAATATATTTAAAATGTGTGGACAAATTTTAACTAGGGTGTGAAGATAATGAGTGAAATAACAAAAGATACGATAGCTTCAATGGAGACGTACATAAATAAAGTTCCAGGAGTGCTATCTAATAGAATAGTAGTGGAAAATGGCGAAATAACGGAAATCCATGTTCTGGCTGATAGCACGAGAAATGCCAAGCAGGTTGCGAGAGACGTACAATCTGTTATAATGGCCCAGTTTGGGATAGACATAGATTATAAAGTGATAAGTGTTGCCCAGATTGACGTTGGGGCAAGACTTCCTTCTGAATACAGGATTGTGTTTTCGAGTTATTCTTTTGTAAACAGTGGGCTTACAAGCGAAGCAAGGGTGACCCTCACCCGCGGAGACGAAGTCTTTGAGGGATTTGCTGAAGGTCCGAACACAGCTACGAACAAATATAAAATCATTGCAAATGCTACATTGGATGCGGTATCTAAACTTATTCCCAAAAACCATTTATTTTTACTGGAAGATGTCGATATATTTAATATAGCGAAAAGCAGGATAGTGGTGGTGGGAGTCACCCATGTGACAAATAGCCAGGAGGAACTTTTGACAGGATCTTCTTTAATAAGAAAAGATGAGGGGGAATCTGTTGTAAAAGCGACCCTTGATGCCATAAATAGAAGGGTTATGTCAATTATATCCCGTTAGCTTTCAAACACACCCAAACCGCTTATTACATACTTAGCGTAGCGATACCTGAAGCCTGAGGGCAGAAGAAACAAATACAGCAAAGGGGGTTTCAGGTATGAATAAAGCCACACTCATAAAGGTACTCTTGGCTTTAATGGCACTTGCATTAGCAGGAGGCGCAAACTTCAAATGGGGCTAAGCGGTTTGTGGTGTGCTTTTTAAGAAAAGAGGAGGTTTAATATGTTAAACAAAAGAGTAAAAGTGTACATTTCTATAATAATTGCTTTAGGTCTTTCTTTTCTTATATATTCTATGCTAAAAATTCCAAAAGATACAATTCCAGATATAATTTTATTTGGTCTTTTTGCTGTACTGGCTGAATCATTATTAATATATATCACAAAAGAGCTAACCGTTTCTGTAGCTTTTGCAGTAGATCTGATGGCTGTGCTTACTTTTGGGCCTTATGCCGGAGCTCTAATTGCTTCTATAGGCACTACATTTCAGGTTATAAAGTATGAGGATGGAACTATTAAACATTTGTTTAATTTTCCTTATTATAAAACTTTATTCAATGTATCTCAATTAGCTTTAAGCGTGGGAATAGCTGGATTAGTATTTGAATATTTAGGTGGAATTCCGGGTGAGTATGTATATCCAAAATATCTTTTACCTGCTACGATAACGGCACTAATATATTATATATTGAATTCTATTTTAATGGCAGTTTTAATTTCTCTGTTAATGAATAAATCTCTGGCTTATGTTTTAGGGACGGATTTTAAGTGGACAATTCCTAATTTTCTCTTTTTAGCTTTTTTAGGTATTGTTATGGCAGAGGCGTTTATAAGAATTGGTTATATAAGTTTTATACTACTTTTTATTCCGCTTTTAATGGTTCGCTATATGTTTAAGCTTTACATAGACTTAAAGCAGTCTTACTACGATACAATAAATGTCCTTATGAAGGCACTTGATGCGAAGGACAAATACACAGCAGGTCATTCTCAGAGCGTTGAAAGAATTGCTGCCCTTCTTTCAAGGGAGTTAGGACTCAGTGAATCTCACATTGAGAGAATTAGAATTGCGGCACTTTTACACGATATAGGAAAGATTGGAGTTAAAGAGGAGGTTTTAAATAAACCCGGTAAGCTTACCGATGAGGAGATGAATATAATAAGAGAGCACCCTGTGAAGGGATATGAGATTTTAAGTGAAGTTCCATCGTTAAGGGATGTAGCTTTGTGGGTAAGATATCATCATGAGTGGTACAATGGCAGTGGATATCCAGATGGGTTAAAGGGAGATGCAATACCCCTAGAAGCTCAGATACTCTCTTTAGCTGATGTTTTTGATGCTTTAGTTTCAGACAGACCTTATCGAGATGCTTTTTCTCAGGAAGAGGCTTATAAGATAATTTTAGAGCATGAAGGAACGCAGTTTAGCCCAAAGCTCATAGATGCCTTTAAGAAAGCCTTTGAAAAGAACAGGGAGGAATTTAAGCATGATATTTGATTCACTTGGAGCTTCTCTAATTTACGGACTCATAAGAAGGGGGAAAATAAGCGGAATAGGGGACATTGTGATAAAAAAGATGGATTTTTTTATAGCTGCTTTTCTTGTACAGCTTATGCTATGGAACCTGTCTGATAAATTTCCCATCATCATGGAGTACCGCGCATACATCCACTTCCTTGTGTACCTTTTGCTTTTTATAGGGCTGTGGTACAATATAGACAGCAAATATTTCAGGATAATCGCCTTGGGAGTTTTTCTCAATTTTATAGTGATATTTGCAAATGGGGGTAGAATGCCAGTATCTATCGAAGCGCTGAAGGCAGCAGGGCTTACCCATTTGATTCCACCACTTGTAGAGAATAAAATTACTACTCATCAGGTTTTGACCTCCTCTACAAAGCTTAAATTTCTGGCAGATGTCCTTGTGCTTCCAAAGCCTTATCCTCTTCCTAAGGCTTTTAGTATAGGAGATTTGCTGATGGCTGTGGGCATTTTCTGGCTTATTACAGATGCAATGTTAGGCAGGGTGAAAAAGTATGACGGCGAAGGAGAGAAGGGAAAAAATACTTGAGATTTTAAAAGAGGCTAAAGAGCCTATTTCTGGTTCTGAGCTTGCCAAAGTTTTTGGAGTTACAAGACAGATAATAGTTCAGGATATAGCTATTTTAAGAGCCAAAGGTAGCAGGATAATTTCTACTCCGCAAGGGTATATAGTAGACCTTGTGAGAGAAGGCACAAAGAAAAGAGTTTTTGCTGTAAAACACGGGTATGAGAGGACAGAAGAGGAGCTAAACTTAATAGTTGACAATGGGGGGAAAGTACTGGACGTTATTGTGGAGCATCCTTACTATGGAGAGTTAAAAGGGCTTTTAATGCTTTCCTCCAGATACGATGTTGCAAAATTTATGGAGGTTATAAAAAAAGAAAAGGCAGCGCTTTTATCTTCTCTTACAGGAGGAGTGCATCTTCACACCGTAGAGGCAGAAAGCGATGAAGCTCTTGACAGAATAGAAAAAGCGCTAAGAGATAGGGGTTTTTTAATAGAAGAATAAAAATTTTAATTTTATATTGACAGCTGTATATACACCTGTGTATACTATATTTGTGAGAGTATACACAGGGAGGTATTAGTAATGAAAGCGAAAGAAATAACTGTTGGTGGACTTCTGGCAGCTCTTGCACTGGTTATTCCTCTGGCTTTTGGAGGGGTGTTAGGTATAGTAATTCCGCCTTTTTCAGCAACACTGGCATCTCATGTGCCTGTCATGCTGGCAATGGTTGTAAGTCCTGCTACAGCGGTTTTTGTGGGATTAGTTTCTGCACTGGGCTTTTTGATTAAATTAGGTCCTGTGATTGCAGCAAGAGCAGCAGTTCATGCTGTATTCGGATATGTGGGGGCTAAAATGATACAAAAAGGGTACTCATTCCCTGTAGCTTTAGCCGCTACTCTTCCAATACACGCAGGACTGGAAGCATTAGTTGTGATGCCTTTTGGATTTGATTTTTACAAGGCCTTTGTGGTAGTAGGGGTTGGAACCATGATACATCACGTCATAGATTCTGCAATTGCTCTTGCTGTGTTTTATGCATTAGATCCTATAGTTAAATTAAAAGCCATCGAGCGCTAAAATTTCCCATATAAAAGGGTGTTGATTTGCCAGTGTTAAAGCCCCATTAAGGGGCATTTATTTTTTCTTTTGTGAAAATTGTGTGAAGATAGTGTAAAATATTATTTAAAGGGGCTGTTTTTTATTGTCATCCACTTCCTATAGTGATATAATATATACTTGATTAACGATACCTTAGAAGGTGATAAAAATGTTGGGCTTGGTTGAAAAAATATTCGGCAGTTACAGTGAAAGAGAAGTGCGAAGGTTAGAGCCTATTGCTGAGAAGGTTCTTTCTTATGAAGATTATATGTCAAAACTTACTGATGCGGAGTTAAGGGCTAAAACGGATGAATTTAAAAATAGATTGAAAAATGGTGAAACACTTGATGATATACTTCCTGAAGCCTTTGCAGTGGTGAGAGAGGCTGCCTGGAGAACATTAAAGATGAAGCATTTCAAAGTGCAGATAATAGGCGGCATTGTTCTTCACCAGGGGCGTATTGCTGAGATGAAAACTGGTGAAGGTAAGACATTGGTGGCTACTCTGCCGGCGTATCTTAATGCTCTGGAAGGAAAAGGAGTTCACATTGTAACTGTCAATGATTACTTGGCTAAAAGAGATAGAGATTGGATGGGGAAGATATACGAGTTTCTGGGATTAAATGTGGGAGTAATACTTCACGACATGGGACCTGCAGAGAGAAAAAAAGCCTATGCAGCTGATATAACTTATGGTACAAACAATGAATTTGGCTTTGACTACTTGAGAGACAACATGGTCATATATAAAGAAGATATGGTTCAAAGAGAGCTCAATTATGCCATAATAGACGAGGTAGACAGTATCTTGATAGATGAAGCCAGAACTCCTCTCATAATCTCTGGAGTGGGCGAAAAATCCACTGATATGTATAAATTAGCTGACAGGTTTGTAAGGACTTTGAAAAAAGATGAAGACTATGTAGTGGATGAGAAGGCGAAAGCTGTAAGTTTAACTGAAAAAGGAGTTGTCAAGGCAGAGAGATTTTTTGGTATAAAAAATTTGGCGGATATTGAAAACATGGAAATTTCTCACCACATTCAGCAGGCATTAAAAGCCCATGCGCTAATGAAGAGGGACAGAGATTACGTCGTAAAAGACGGTCAGGTCATAATAGTAGATGAATTTACAGGAAGGCTCATGTTTGGAAGAAGATATAGCGAAGGTTTACACCAGGCTATTGAGGCTAAAGAAAGAGTAAAAGTCGAAAGGGAGAGTAAAACCCTTGCTACTATAACTTTACAGAATTATTTCAGAATGTACAAAAAGTTGGCCGGTATGACAGGTACTGCTCAGACAGAGGAGCAGGAATTCAGGGATATATACGGATTGGATGTTGTGGTCATTCCTACACATAAACCCATGATAAGAATAGACCATCCAGATGTGATATACAAGACAGAAGAGGCGAAATTTAAAGCAGTGGTTGAAGATATTGTGGAAAGGCATAAAAAGGGTCAGCCTGTTCTCGTGGGTACGGTTTCTATTGAAAAATCGGAGAAATTAAGTGAAATGCTGAAAAAAAGGGGGATACCACATCAGGTTTTAAACGCTAAATATCATGAAAAGGAAGCGGAAATAATAGCCCAGGCAGGAAGAAAAGGTGCTGTCACGATCGCTACAAACATGGCAGGACGTGGTACAGATATTCTCTTAGGCGGAAATCCAGAGTTTATTGCGAAGAGAAAAATGCTGGAAGAGGGTTATTCCAAAGAAATTATAAATGAAGCGGCAGGGTACGGTCCCGTGTCCAGTGAAGAAGTGAGAAAAGCCCGCGAAAGGTATTTTGAGCTTCTGGAAGAAGCCAAGAAGGAGACGGAGAAAGAGCACGAAGAAGTCGTAAAACTTGGCGGTTTGTACGTTATAGGAACAGAAAGACATGAAGCAAGAAGAATTGACAATCAGCTAAGAGGTCGTGCTGGCCGTCAGGGAGACCCTGGAGAATCAAGGTTTTACATTTCTTTAGAAGATGACCTTATGAGGTTATTTGGTTCAGAGAGGGTAAAAAATCTGATGGACAGTTTAGGGATTGATGATGACCAGCCAATAGAGCACAAAATTCTTACAAAGCAGATTGAGCAGGCGCAGAAGAAAGTAGAAGGCATAAACTTTGATATAAGAAAACATCTCCTCCAGTACGATGATGTTATGAACAAACAAAGAGAAATCATATATGCCCAGAGGAGAAAGGTTTTGGAAGGTGAAAATCTAAAAGATTCTATCCTTGAGATGGTGAGAAGTGTAATAGAAAGATATGTAGAAGTTTACACTGCAGGTAGCAAATATCCTGAAGAATGGGATATAAAAGGGCTTTTGGATCACTTATATGAGATGTTCCTTGAAAAAGACAGCGTTGTAATAGATGTGGATCTAGATAGACTTGACAAAGAGGTCTTAACTGACATAATATATGAAGAGGCGGTAAGGCAGTACGAGAGAAAAGAAGCCGAAATTGGTCCTGAGCAGATGAGAGAAATCGAAAGGATAGTATTGTTGAGGGTTGTTGATACTAAATGGATGGACCACATAGATGAAATGGACCAGTTGCGGCAGGGCATAGGATTAAGAGCTTACGGACAGGTAGACCCTTTGATTGAGTATAAAAAGATAGCTTTTGACATGTTTGAGGATTTGATACAAGGTATTCAAGAGGATACAATCAAATTCTTATACAGGATTCAGCTCAATAAGGACAACAAACTCAAGAGAGAGCAGGTTGCAAAGCCAGTGTCTACTAATATAAACGGTGAAGGAGAGAATAAAAAGCAACCTGTAGTAAAAGAGAAAAAAGTAGGTAGGAACGATCCGTGTCCTTGCGGAAGTGGTAAAAAATACAAATACTGCTGTGGAGCTAATGTGAAATAATGAGGAAAAGGAGAGGATGAGAGTTGCTGCAGGATTACAGAGCAGAGGTTGAACAGATGCTTGATGAAGTAAAAGAAATGGGTGTTTCTCTTTGACGTTGAAGGGATAAAAAAAGAGATAGAGGATATAGAAAGGAAGATGTCAGATCCTTCTTTCTGGAGCGATTTAAAAAAATCTCAAGAACTTTCTAAAAGGCAAAAAGCCTTGAAGGAACTTTTGGAAGAATATGAATCCCTTCTTGCTCGTTGCGAAGATTTATATACTCTAATTGAGCTCGGCTTGGAGGAAGGGGATGAATCTATCGCTGAAGAAGTAGAGAAAGAATACAAGGAGCTTAAAAAAGAAGTTGAGAATCTTAAAATACGCACTCTCTTAAATGGTCCTTACGATAAAAACAATGCAATACTCTCTATTCACGCAGGGTCAGGTGGCACTGAAGCTCAGGACTGGGCTGAAATGCTTCTTAGGATGTACACTAGATGGGCTAATGATAAAGGATTTGAAGTAGAAATGCTGGATTATCTGGAAGGGGAAGAAGCCGGCATAAAGAGTGCTACTCTTCTCATAAAGGGACCTTTTGCCTACGGTTATCTCAAAGGAGAGTCAGGAGTTCACAGACTGGTCAGGATTTCTCCTTTTGACGCAGCTGGGAGAAGGCATACTTCTTTTGCTCTGGTGGAAGTTATACCTGAACTTGAAGATGATATAGAAATTGAGATAAGGCCTGAAGACTTGAAAATTGATACCTTCAGGGCATCAGGCGCAGGGGGGCAGCACGTCAACAAGACAGAGTCTGCGGTGAGGATTACTCACCTTCCAACAGGGATAGTTGTCTCCTGCCAGAATGAACGGTCTCAGATACAGAACAGAGAGACTGCTATGAAGATGCTTAAAGCAAAGCTTTTGGATTTGATGATGAAAGAGAGAAAAGAAAAGATAGAGGACCTAAAGGGAGAGCACAGAGAAGCTGCATGGGGTAACCAGATAAGGTCTTACGTTTTTCAACCCTATACTCTTGTAAAAGACCACAGGACAAATTATGAAGAAGGAAATGTAAATGCTGTAATGGATGGAGAAATAGATGGGTTTATAAATGCTTATTTAAAGCAAAAGAGCGCATCCTGATGGATGCCTCTTTTTTATTTTTACTAAAAAATTTTTTCTTGCCCCCTAAAAATTTTGATTTCCTTCCGAAATAATATAGTGAAAACAAAAACAAAGGAGGAAGGGATATGAGAAGAGTTTTAGCGTTAGTTTTAGTGCTTCTTTTAGTTTTTTCAGCAGGTATCACTGTTTATGCTAAGCCTCACAAAGAAAAGCATGAGCTAAAAATTGAGACAAACACCAAGTTAGAATCAAAGGGAGAGAGCAAAGAAAACAAACTAAAGCTTGAATTACATACCAAGTTTGAATCAAAAGCAGGAATACAAACCTTTAAGGGAGAAATCAAAGTAAATGGGCAAAAGTTCAAATTTGATATTCCTCCTGTAATAAAAGATGGAAGAACTTTGATTCCTGTGAGAGCTGTAATGAATAGCCTCGGAGCTAAAGTGGAGTGGGATCCTGATACTAAAACTGTAACAATTACGAAAGGAGACACTGTGGTTAAGTTTGTGCTGGGTGAAAACAAAGTAATTGTAAATGGCCAAGAAATAACGCTTGACGTTCCAGCAATTGAGATAAGCAACAGAACTTTTGTGCCTTTGAGATTCCTCTCAGAAATTTTTGGTGAAAAAGTAAAATACGATGAAAAGACAGGAAACATAGAAATTGAAGAAGAGACCCAGATAGAAATAGAGAATGAAGAAAATACCGTTTCTCAGGAGGTATATAAAAACACTACCGGCACAGTATCAGGAAGTGTGTATGGTGACAATGAAGAAGTAGAAAAAAATGAACAGTAAAATGAATATATCCCCAAGACTGGTTAAAAGGCCAGTTTTGGGGTGTTTTATTGACAAAAAGGGGCATAAACTTTATAATTGGGTTAACAAGGAAAAAGGAAGTCTTAGGGGGCAAAGAAGATGGTTAAAAAGGGATTCTTGGGGGATAGAAAAAGTAGAGCTGGTTTTGTTTTCGGTGCATTTGGTCCGAACTATAAGAGTGTAATTAAAAGGCCTCTCAGAAAAATTATTACTTACGGTTTAGGTGCTGGGCTTGTATGGGGAGCAGAAAAAAGATATGGCAGAAGGCTTTCTTCTAAGCTTATGCCTTTTGTGAGGGGAAAGGGTAGAAGGTATTTGCGTTACGCAGAGGGAATTTTAACCGGACTTTATAATTACCTGGTGAGTAAGAGGAAAGAGGGGGAAGGAAGTGAAAAATAGGAAGGGCCTTGTGATGATATACACAGGAGACGGCAAAGGAAAGACCACGGCTGCTTTAGGGCTTGCTTTAAGGGCGATTGGGCATGGGCAAAAAGTCTACATGATTCAGTTTATGAAGGGAAGTCCTAATTACGGGGAGATAAAAGCCACGAAGTATCTTCCAAATTTTGAAATTGTTCAAAAGGGAAGAGATGCTTTTGTGAAGAAAAATGAACCTCTAAAAGAGGATTTAGAGCTTGCGAATGAGGGGTTAGAGCTTGCGAGAGAAATCATTTCCAGTGGAGAGTACGATTTGGTGATATTAGATGAAATAAATGTGGCGGTAGATTATGGTTTAGTAAAAGAAGAAGATATATTGGATTTGATAGAAATAAAACCTTCATGGGTCACTCTCGTTTTAACTGGCCGTTACGCCCATGATAGGATTTTAGAGAAAGCTGATATGATAAGCGATGTAAAAGAAGTGAGACATCATTATTACAATGGAATTGAAGCTCAAGAAGGAATAGAGTACTGAATGGGTGGGAGAATAGATAGTATTTGGAGGAGTACATTGGGATGAAAAATGGAATTGTTAATTTATTGTTCATACTTGTTTTTGTTCTAGCAATATTAGCTTTGTCTGTAACCTACGGAAAAGAAATTACGTTTCTTGTGAGCAATCCTGAGAAATTTAGAAATTGGATAAATAGCTTTGGAAGTTTGGGTGTTTTGATATTTATAGGTATACAGGTTTTTCAAGTGGTAGTGTTTGTAATACCGGGAGAAGTGGTGCAGGTCGCGGGTGGATACCTTTATGGTACGATTTTGGGGACTTTGTACTCTGTAATAGGCATCACACTGGGTTCTCTTATTTGCTTTTCAATTGCTAGGATTTTGGGATATGATTTTGTGAAAAAAATTGTGTCGGAGGAGAAACTTAAAAAATTTGATTATATTATAAATAATCCTAAAGGAGAAACAGTTTTGTTTTTGCTATTTTTCCTTCCGGGTATGCCAAAAGATGCTCTTTCTTACATCGCTGGCATTACTCCTGTGAAGTTTTATAATTTTTTCATAATAGCTCTTTTTGCAAGGCTGCCGGGCATATTCTTTTCTGCCTATATAGGAGCAAATTTGGGAAATAAAAATTATTTTATGGCTGTTTTAGTGGCTGTTGTAGCAGTAGTTTTATTCTTAGCAGCCGTGTATAAAAGAGATGTAATTATTGATAAATTGAGGAGAATATGAGATAAAGATTTCGTAAACGGTTTTTCTTGTGGTATAATTGTTATTGTATTACAAAGACATGGGGGGAATTATATGTACCTTTTAAAAGGCGGAAGAGTTTATACAATGGCTGGGAAGATTTATGAAAAGGGTGATGTTTTAATAGACGGTGATAAAATTATCGATGTCGGAGAAGACCTTATAGCTCCGCTGGATGCGGAGGTGATAGATGTTACAGGTCTTACCGTGATGCCGGGACTTATTGATGCTCATACTCATTTGGGTATGTGGGAAAATGCAGTTGGATTTGAAGGGGCAGACGGAAATGAGGCAACAGACCCTGTAACGCCTCAATTAAGAGCAATTGACGGAATAAACCCAATGGATAAGTATTTTGAGGAGGCATATCAAGCAGGAGTTACAACTGTTGCCACAGGACCTGGCAGTGCAAATGTAATAGGGGGTCAGTTTGCTGTCATAAAGACCTATGGCAAAAGGATAGATGACATGATTGTGAAAGAGCCTGCGGCTATAAAAGTTGCTTTTGGAGAGAATCCTAAGGCTACATACAATGAGCAGCACAAGATGCCTACTACAAGAATGGCGGTGGCTGCATTACTAAGACAGGCTCTTATAAGAGCACAGGAGTACATGGAAAAGATGGAGAAAGGGGATGAAGACAAAAAACCGGAGAGGGATTTAGGCCTTGAGGCTTTAGTGAAAGTTTTGAAAAGGGAAATTCCGCTAAAAGCGCATGCCCATAGGGCAGACGATATTTTTACTGCTATAAGAATTGCAAAAGAGTTTAATATCGATATAACGCTTGACCACTGCACTGATGGTCATTTGATTGTAGATGAATTAGTGAAGGAAAATGTAAAGGTCATTGTGGGACCGTCTCTTTCAGAGAGGTCGAAGGTTGAACTTGTGAATTTAAGTTTCAAAACAGCAGGGGTTCTGTCTAAAGCCGGCCTTCTTGTCGCTATAATGACAGATCATCCTGTAATTCCTATAAACTATCTAACGCTTTGCGCGGCTTTAGCTGTTAAAGATGGGATGGACGAAATGGAGGCTTTAAAGGCTATAACCATAAATCCTGCTAAAATACTTGGCATTGACGACAGGGTAGGGTCAATTGAAAAGGGCAAAGATGCAGATATTGTTGTCTTTGATCGGGATCCTCTTGATGTGAGGAGCAAAACGAGGTATGTATTTATAAATGGCAAATTAGTACATAAGGCTTGATTTTTAAACGGGTGACTTACACGGTCACCCTTTTTGTTACAAATTTATTCTTAAAAAAATTTTTTTATTCATAAAAGGTGTCGAATGTTTATTTTTATTCAATTGTTTTTTAAAAATTTGCCTTTTTTTCTGCCTTTAGTATGCAGTTTGAATAATTATTTAAAACTTCTGATTATTTTTATACAAAACGTTTACAAGAGTTTATTTAATTAAATTGCAAAAGTTAAGCTGATGCTTTATACTATATGCTGAGGAAAGATGTAGAGGGGGTAGCGAGGTTGCAGTTACATGTCAGTTCAGAGATTGGACGATTAAAAGCTGTACTTCTTCACAGACCCGGGAAAGAACTAGAGAGGCTGACGCCGGAGTTTTTGAATGAGCTTTTATTCGACGACATTCCATGGCTTAAGAGAATACAAGAAGAACACGATAAATTCGCGGAGGCTCTTGCAGAAAACGGGGTCCAGGTTTATTATCTTGAGGATTTGCTGGAAGAAGTTTTGCAGGACAAGGACATAAGAGAATTTTTTGTATATGACCTTGTTTCCTACATGAACACTTCTCTTGAGGTTAAAAGGGAAATTACTGCATTTCTCAAAGAAAAAGAGCCCAAAGAATTGGTTTACTATGCGATTGCAGGGCTTTTAAAGAAAGACCTTTCAGAAGTGAGGCCAAAAAGCCTTGTGGATTATGTTTATGAAGATTCTCCATTTTTTATAACGCCGCTTCCTAACAGTTATTTTATGAGGGATCCTGCTGCAGTAGTAGGTAGTAGAGTGATAATAAGCAGCATGAAAACAGAGGCAAGGCGAAGAGAAGCAATGCTCATGAAGTACGTGTTCAAGTACCATGAAAAATTCAGAGAAAACCATGACAAAATGCTTTATGACTATAGGGCGGACTATCCCATAGAAGGCGGAGACATATTAGTATTGAGCAAAAATGTGGTAGCAATAGGGATAAGTGAAAGAACTTCTCCACAAGCCGTTGAAGAAGTAGCTACTTCCCTTCTTGCTCGAGGAGAAACGGAGAAAATTATTGCTATCGAGATACCGAGAAAGAGAACCTTCATGCATCTTGATACGGTTTTTACCATGGTAGATGTAGACAAGTTTTTGATATATCCTAGCATTAAAGATAAATTGAGGGTTTACACTATAACGAAAGGAGAAAATGGCAGTATAAAGGTAAAATCAGAGGAAAATTTTGTAAAAGTTTTGGAGACTTCTTTAAAGCTTGATAAGGTGACATTGATAGAAAGCGGGGGAGGTGATGAGATAACTGGAGCGAGAGAACAATGGAATGATAGTACTAACACGTTAGCCATTGCCCCAGGAGTCGTAATGGCTTATAACAGGAATGAGATAACTAACACTACTTTGAGAGAGCATGGCATAGAAGTTGTGGAAATAGAAGGTTCTGAGCTTGTGAGAGGGCGTGGAGGTCCTAGATGTATGTCTATGCCCCTTTTGAGAGAGGAAATTTAAAAAATTTTGACCAAAATATTTAGTAAGATATTACAAAAGGAGGATGACTATGGCATTTAATTTAAAGGGTAGAAGTCTTCTTACTTTAAAAGAATATACTCCACAGGAGATAAGATACCTTTTAGATATTGCAAAGCAGGTAAAAGCTGAAAGAAAGGCAGGAATAGTTCACCAAAGGTTTGTAGGTAAAACTATTGCCTTAATATTTGAAAAGAGGTCTACAAGGACGCGCTGTGCTTTTGAGACTGCTTTTGGAGAAGAGGGAGGACATCCGGTATTTTTGTCTACAGATGACATACAGTTAGGGGCAAAAGAGTCAATCGAGGACACTGCAAGAGTTTTAGGTAGAATGTTTGATGCGATAGAGTTTAGAGGTTTTAAGCAAGAGACAGTAGAAATATTAGCTAAATATGCTGGTGTGCCTGTTTACAATGGTTTAACCGATGAATATCATCCTACACAAGTTTTAGCAGACCTCATGACAATAGAAGAGGAATTTGGAAGTTTAAGGGGCAGAAAGCTGGTGTTTGTAGGTGATGGAAGAAATAACATGGCAAATACTCTTGCTATAGGCTGTGCAAAGATGGGAATGCATTATGTGATTAATTCTCCGAAAGAGCTCTGGCCTTCAGAGTCTTTTATAAAAGAGATCAAAGAAATGGCGGCAGAAAATGGAGGGACTTTCGAGCTCACAAGTGTACCTGGAGAAGGTCTTGAAGGAGCGGATGCCATCTATACTGACGTATGGGCTTCAATGGGAGAAGAAGCAAAAGCAGAGGAAAGAGAAAGGCTTTTAAGGCCGTATCAAGTGAATGAGGAAATGATGAGGAAGACGGGAAGAGATGATACGATATTCTTGCATTGCTTACCGGCGGTAAAAGGGCAGGAGGTTACTTTTGAGGTCATAGAAGGGAAACAATCAAGAGTTTGGGACCAGGCGGAAAATCGAAAGCATACCATCAAAGCTATATTGATAGCTACTTTGCTCTAATATAAATTTATAGGGGAGAAAAAGAAATGCGGGAAAGAGTGGTTGTTGCATTAGGAGGCAACGCCCTGCAGGATGTAAACACTCCTCCTACTGCAGAGGCGCAGATGGAAGTTGTGAGGAGGACAGCTGGGTATCTTGCCGATATAATTGAAAAGGGCTATTCTATAGTCATAACTCATGGAAATGGTCCTCAGGTAGGCAATATTGTGATCCAGAATGAGGTTGCCTCAAAAATTGTACCTGCAATGCCTTTTGATGTTTGTGGAGCTGAAAGTCAGGGAATGATAGGTTATATGATTCAGCAGGCTTTAGGGGAGGTTTTAAAAGAGAGAAATATAAGAAAAGAGGTTGTGACTGTAATAACACAGGTGGTAGTTGATAAGAATGACCCCGCCTTTAAAAAGCCTACTAAACCGATAGGACCTTTTTATACAAAAGAAGAGGCAGAAATTCTCATGAGAGAAAAGGGGTATGAGATGGTAGAAGACAGTGGGAGAGGATATAGGAGAGTAGTTCCTTCACCTGATCCGAAAGAAATAGTGGAAATTAACACGATAAAATTGCTGGAGAAAAATGGTGTGATAGTTATCACAGTTGGAGGGGGAGGAATCCCGGTTATCAGAGAAAACGGCAAATTGAAAGGAGTAGCCGCTGTAATTGACAAAGATCTGGCTTCAGAGAAATTAGCAGAAGATATAGATGCAGATGTGCTCTTGATTTTAACTGCTGTAGAAAAAGTTGCAATAAATTACAACAAACCCAATCAAAAGTTTCTGGATAGAATGACGGTTGAAGAAGCTATAAAATACATGGAGGAAGGACATTTTGCTCCTGGAAGCATGTATCCAAAAGTAAAGGCAGCAGTTAGATTTGCCAAATCGAAAGTTGGAAGACGAGCGATAATAACTTCTCTAGATAAAGCCGTAGAGGCTTTAGAAGGCAAAGCAGGAACTGTGATAACCCTGTAAAAAAATTTGTAAAACTATTGACAAACAAATATAAAAGTGAGAAAATAAATTTAGTCAATTGAATATTTGATTTGGAGGTAAAATCTTCGGGGCAGGGTGAAATTCCCGACCGGCAGTGAAAGCCTGCGAGCCGCATAAGCGGTTGACTCGGTGAAATTCCGAGGCCGACGGTGAAAGTCCGGATGGGAGAAGATTTACTTTTTTGTGCCTATTTTTGTGATTTTTTTGCAAAAAACCCCCTGAAGATTTGTCTTCAGGGGGTTTTGGTAAATTAGTAAAAATAAAAATTGGAGGGAAATCTATGGAAAAAGTCAAGACACACGTGCTTGTAAAAGTCGGGTTTTTGTCAGCTACCGCATTTGTGCTGATGTACTTAGAATTTCAAGTACCTTTGTTTCCAGGATTTTTGAAGCTTGATTTAAGTGATATACCTGCGCTGGTAGCTTCTTTTGCGATTGGGCCTTTGTATGGAGTGATGGTGGAGCTTATAAAGAATATATTACATGCTACAATCACTCAATCGGCAGGTATTGGGGAGATTGCCAATTTTACCGTTGGAGCTATTTTTGCGGCAACTGCAGGTATAATATACCATTTTAATAAAACCCGCAAAACGGCTCTGATTGCTATGGCTGTAGCGACTGTGGTTATGTCGATTTCAGCTTCTTTCCTCAACTATTATGTGTTTTTGCCCTTATACCAGAAGGTGATGGGCTTTCCTATGGAAGCTATAATAGGGATGGGTAAGATGGCGAATAAAAAAATCGTTGATTTAAAGACCTTGATAGCCTATGGGATTTTTCCCTTTAACCTTTTGAAGGGTTTTGTAATATCTATTATTACGTTTTTGATTTACAAAAAGATATCTCCTCTTTTTAAAGCTTAGTTTAACCCTCTTTTGAGGGTTTCAGACTGTTGACAAAATAAAGAAGTGGCATTTTGTGTGTAAATGCGACTTGTTGTCAAAGCGGTAACTAAACTTGGCGAACTTAAGGAGCGAAGGCGGGGCGAGCGAAGC